>JBFFFX010000118.1:0-7790 GCA_041557775.1 Acidimicrobiia bacterium
CCAGCCGGCCGCAGACAACGACGGCCGGCGACGCGCCGCAGGGGACAACGGAGACGCGAGACGAGTCGCCGGCTCCGTCGCCGGCGACGGGCGCCGGGAGCCTGGTGTGCTGGACGGCGCCCCCAAGCGCCGGCGATCCCGAGATCGCGTTCGCCGACGCCACCGAGGCGCTCGGCCTGGTCGCGCCGCTCATTGGGATGCGGGCGCACGCCGCGGCGTGGGGGGATGTCAACGGGGACCTCGTCCCCGACCTCGTCGTCGGCACCTTCGGGACCGCCCGGCCCGATGTCTATGTCACCCGTGGGGCCTCGGGACCGTCGCCGGACCGGCTGCTGCTGAGCACCGACCAGGGCTACGTCGCCGACGACGGCTTCGCACCGCCCCTGGGGCGCACCAGCGGTGCCGTCTTCGCCGACCTGGACAACGACGGCGACGACGACCTCGTCCTCTCCCGCAACGTCCGTTCGCGAGACGGCGCCACCGCCGCCGTCACCGAGGTGTTTGCGCACACCGACGCCGGCTTCACCGCCACCGCGGCCGGGATCGATCCGGCCCTCGGCGGCCGTTCCGTCGGCGTCCTGGACGGCGACGGCGACGGGCGGCTCGATCTCCTCGTCCTCGAGGATCGGTACCGAGGCGGCGACAGCCGGCTGTACCGCAATCTGGGTGGGCTGACGTTCGAGGATGCGACCGACGAGATGTTCACCGCCGGGGTCCACGGACTCGGTCTCGCCACGGGCGACCTCAACAACGACGGGCACACGGACGTCTTCGTCGCCGGGGCGAACCGCCTGTTCGCCGGGACCGGTACCGGCCTCACGGAGGTCGTCGACGGGTTCCCGCCGTGGGAGGTCTTCGGCAACGAGGACGACGTCGCCGGTGCGGCCATCGCCGATGTCAACCGCGATGGGTGGCTCGATCTGGTCGTCGGCCACCACTACAACAGCACACTGAGCCGGGGCGTCGCCGTGCCGGTTCGGCTGTATCTCAACCGCACCGCGACGTCCGGCGGCGCCATCTCCCTCGAGGACGTCACCGAGACCGCTGGGCTGATCGGGCTGCCCACCAAGGCGCCGCACGTAGAGATCGTCGACCTGGACAACGACGGCTGGCCGGACATCCTCACGAGCGCATCCGCGGGCGGCGGAACCGTGCCCGCCGTCTTCCGCCATCTCGGTCTCGACGGCGACGTGCCGCGGTTCGCCGCCCCCGAAGCCTTGGGAGCACCGCAGTACTGGGTCGCCGCACCCACGGCGGACGTCGACCGCGACGGCCGGCTCGATGTCCTCGCAGTGGAGTGGGAGCCGTCGCTGCCGTCGATCATGTTCCGCAACACCTCGGCGTCGGGACATTGGATCGAGGTATCGGTGGGCCCCGAGCTCGGTGGCGGCGTCGGCACCCGCGTCGACGTCTACGGGGCCGGTGCCGCGGGCGATCGTTCGCAGCTCCTCGGGAGCCGCGAGATCGTCGCCGGCGTCGGCTACACCGCGGGCGTCGAGCGCATCGCCCACTTCGGGCTCGGCGACGCCACGGAAGTCGACATCGTCGTCACGCCTCCGGCGCCGCACCAGCCGATCACCCTGACGACCGCTGCCGACCGCCACGTGAGGCTTCCTTCCGGATGCGGATGAGGGCAGCGCAGCCTGGCTCGGGCTAGGTTGCCGCCATGGCACGACCGCGCACCGAGATCTCGGCCATCGTGCTCGGCGCCCGTGATGCCGGCGCCCTGGCCCGCTTCTACTCCCGGCTCATGGGCTGGCCGATCGCCGTCGACGAGGGCGATTGGGTGATGGTGCGCGATCCCGAAGGGGGCACGGGTTTGTCGTTCCAGACGGAGCCGCATCACGTCGCCCCGGCGTGGCCCGCGGGCCCCGGTGAGCAGCAGATGATGCTCCACCTGGACATCGGCACCGATGACCTGGACGCCGCGGTCGCCGTGGCCATTACCGCCGGAGCAACCCTCGCCGACCATCAGCCACAGGAAGGCGTGCGGGTGATGATCGATCCGGCCGGCCACCCGTTCTGCCTGTTCCCGGCTCCGTTCGACTGAACCGGACGACCGCGTCGCCGGTCTGGGTCACATCCGGCCGGCAGCGTCCTCGAGTCGGGCAAGCGTACGTTCTCGTCCCAGCGCGGCCATCGATTCGAACAGCGGCGGGCTCACCGAGGAGCCGCAGATCGCAACACGCAGCGGCTGCAGGCCCTTGCGGGCGGAGAGCTCGTGCTCCTCGAGCACAGCCCGCAGCCCTGCCTCGATCGACGGGGCATCCCAGTGGTCGAGACCGGCGAGGCGCCCGGCGGCGGCCGCGACCGCCGTCTTCGCATCCGGCTTGGTCATGACCTTCTGCCACGATGCCTCGTCGTATTCGATGTCGGCGAACAGGAACCGCACCTGGGGTCCGACCTCGGTGAGCAGCTTGGTTCGCTCCTGGACGAGCGGAGCGATCTCGCCGAGAACCACCCTCTCGGGCTCACTCAGAGCCCGGCCGAGCGTTGCCACGATGAACGGCATTGCCCGGGCTGTGAACTCCTCTGCACCGAGGTCGCGGATGTAGACGCCATTCATCCACTCCAGCTTCGTGAGGTCGAAGACGGCCGGGTTCTTCGACACGCCCTCCAGCTCGAAACGAGTGACCATCTCGTCGAGCGGCACGATCTCCTCGTCCTCCCCCGGCGACCACGAGAGGATCGCCAGGTAGTTGCGCACGGCCTCAGGCAGGTAGCCATCCGCACGATACGCGTTGATCGACGTGTGCCCGTGCCGTTTGGAGAGCTTGGCGCCGTCCGGCCCCATCAGGAGCGGCAGGTGCGCATAGGTCGGCGGCTCGTGACCCATCGCCTGCGTCAACAGCATGTGCTTCGGCGTCGACGACAGCAGGTCCTCGCCGCGCACGACGTGGCTGATCTCGAAGTCGACGTCGTCGACGGTGCTGGCCAGGTGATAGGTGGGCGAGCCGTCGGAGCGGAGGATCACGAAGTCGTCGACCTGGACATGATCGAACCGGACCTCATCGCGGATCAGGTCCTGGAACGCGGTCTCTCCGGGCCGGGGCACGGCGAAGCGAATCGGCGCCGGTTCCCCACCGTCAAGGCGGCGCTGCGCCTCTGCGGCGGACACACGGAATCGCCCGTCGTATGCGGGTGGCCGTCCCGCTCGTTGCGCCTCGGTACGGAACGTGTCGAGCTGCTCTGCCGTGGCGAACGAGTAGTAGGCCAGGCCGCGCGCGACAAGCTCATGAGCGACCGCCCGGTAGCGCTCGATACGCTCGCTCTGCCGGTAGGGACGATGCGGCCCGCCGACGACGATGCCTTCGTCCCAGTCCAGCCCGAGCCAATGCATGCTCTCGACGATGTCGTCGGCGTACTCCTGCTTCGACCGCTCGCGATCGGTGTCGTCGCTGCGGAGGATGAGCGTGCCGCCCTGGGCACGGGCGTAGAGCCAGTTGTAGAGCGCAGTCCGCCCTCCGCCGACGTGGAGGTAGCCGGTGGGGGACGGAGCGAAGCGGAGCCGCGGTGCCATCAGCCGACGACCGGGTTCATCAGCACGCCGACGCCCTCGACCTCGACCTCGACGTGGTCACCCGCTTCGATGGGCCCGACACCATCCGGTGTCCCGGTGAGGATGACATCGCCGGGCAGCAGCGTCATGACCGAAGAGACGTAGGCAATGATCTCCCCGACGCCGAAGACCATGTCACTGGTCGAGCCCGACTGGCGGATCTCGCCGTTCACCCGGCACACGATGGACAGACCCTCCTGCGGATCCAGCTCGGTGTCTATCGCCGGGCCCAGCGGACAGAACGTGTCGAAACCCTTGGCTCGGGTCCATTGCCCGTCGCTGCGCTGGAGATCGCGTGCGGTGACGTCGTTGGCGGCGGTGTAGCCGAGGATGTGCGGGCCGACGTCTTCGATGGCGACATTGCGCGTCACCTTGCCGATCACGACGGCCAGTTCCGCCTCGTGGTGCACCTCCTCCGACTGCGCCGGCAGCCGAATGGATTGCAGCGGGCCGATGACCGAGGTCGGGGGCTTGAGGAAGATGAGCGGGCTCTCCGGCACCTCGCCCCCCATCTCGGCGGCATGGTCGACGTAGTTCTTCCCGACCGCGACGATCTTGGTGGGGATCACCGGAGCCAGCAGCCGCGCTTCGTTCCAGCCGACGACGGTCTCCGTGGGCTCCCACGCGATGAAGGGCGACCCTCGATGCAGCCGAATCCCCTCGGGCTCGACAGCGCCGTATGTGATGTCGTCGACTTCCGAGTCCACGCGAACGATCTTCATCTCAACTCCCCTTTGGTCGCATCGAGGTGACGCCCGTCAACCGATGATCAGGCGTTCGCCGTGCTCCATCCGGGCACGCAGGTCTTCGAGGCGGGCCGCCAGATTGCCGATCGGCACCGACGAGACCAGGTGCCGGGCCTTGGCGGGATCGTGACCGAGATTGGCCAGCCATCGCTTGCGGTCCCGGGCGAGGTCGTCGATCAGGTCCTTGGGCATGCCCTCGGGAACGAAGCCGAGGATCATCGCCGCCACGTCCACGTCGCGTGCAGTCGGCGCCCGCCCGAAGTGCGAGGCGCGGGCCCCCGCCAGCGCGACGATGGCGGCGTCGGCGTTGTGGCGATCCTCTCCCGCCGCCAATGCCAGCTCCCGATTGCGGAGCAGGCGCAACGCGTAGCCCGTGTCCGGTCCGGTGGTCCCGAACGCGCCTCCCCACGGCACGTCCCCGGGAGCGTTCAGCTCACCGGGGCGCTGCGGCCGCCATGCCCGCGCCGGTGCGGTAGTAGGGCGGGGCCGGGGGAGATCGGAAATCTCGAGTTCGATGTTGGGTTGCTGTCCCATGGCGGCGGATGCTACTCGGGACCGCGCCGGGCTCGGCCCATCGTCGCTCCCCGGCCCGCGGGCGAGTTCGCTGCGCCCTCGTCGGAGTTCGGAGGTCCCGGCCTGCGGTGGCGAAGCAGCAGCATCGCACCCGCACCCAGCAGCATGAGCGGCATGGCGGCGATCCCGCCCGGACCCGATCCAGGGAGGAATCCCTGCAACACCAATCCCGAGAGCCCGGCCGCGGTGAGGATCGCCCCGAGGAAGGCGACCACGCCGCTGCCTCCGGCGTCGGCCGCCGCCGCCGTCCGCTCGACGCGCAAGAACAAGGCGAGCAGCGGGACCAGCGTCAACATCACGGCCACGATCCACACCGGCCTGCTCGCCCACCACGACCCGGTGAGCAGCGTGCCGCGGAGACCGAAGCCGCTCACGAACGCAACGACGACGGCGATCACCATCGCCGTCTGGTGCCACAGATACACGGTCATCGCCATGCCGTTGGCGGTGATGACGGTCTTCCACACGGTGCGTCGCTGCAGCCAGCGGCGGGCGGGCTCCTCGAAGCCGAGCAACAGGCCGAACTGCCAGACACCCAGGACGATCAGCATCAGCGTCGGCGGCGAGGTGTTCCCTTCGTCCCCGACTCCGAGCATGCTGTGGGAGTACACGCCGAAGGCGGTCAGCATCACCATCGTCGCCAGACCCAGCGCGGCCAGTCCGAAGCGCTTCCGAACACACCCGGCCCGGCCCTCCCACCAGTAGAAGCCGAGCTGGTGAATGGCCAACCAGACGAAGAGGTAGTTACCCCAGCCCATCCAGTCCAGACCGAACTCCAGGCGGGCGAGATCGACGACTCCTGCAACGGCGACCAGGGCGACGAGAGCGCGCAGCCCGAAACGGTCGTGGAGCCCCAGCATCGCCGGCGCCACCGGGATCACCATGATGTACACCGCCAGGAACCACAACGGCATCGCCAGCAGGCGGGCTGCCGACGACACGATGTCCGGGTCGACCTCGGCGACCTCGGCCAAGAACGCGGCGAGGGCGCTCCAGACCGCAACGAAGATGAGCGTCGGCCGGAGGAGGCGCACCATGCGCCCCCGCAGCCACTGGGCGTAGCCGATCCCTTTGCGCTCGGCGGAGCGCCACGACGCAGCATTGGCATATCCGCCCACGAAGAAGAACACCGGCATGACCTGCAGGAGCCACGTCAGGTACTGCAAGGCGGGGACGAGCTCCAGGACGTTGCGGGCATTGATCTCGCCGTCCTCGATCCAGATGCCGGCCATCAGCCAGTGGCCGATCACCACGACGCCGAGTGAAGTGACGCGCAGCAGGTCCACATAGCGATTCCGCGACGCCGGGGTGCGCTCGGCCAGCTCCGCAGCCCGCAGCCGGTCGGTGGAAACCGTTGCCTCCGTTTGTGTCACCCCGCCACCTTCCTGCCAGCCGGCGCGGCCGTCAAGCCGTCTTTCGGTGGAACAATGAAGCCCCTATGACCAGCCAATGACGAAGCAACGGTCCCGACGCGACCCGCCCGACGTGCGGCTCGTGATCGTCCTCGCCGCGGTGCTCCTCGCCTACAACAGCACGGCTCACCTGCTTCCGGCCAGGGACGCGCTCTACGTGCCGGTCAACGTGGCGGCGGCGGCGATCCTCTGGATGATCGCCCGGCAACGAGGCTTGCACCGGAGCGATCTGGGGCTCGAGCCGGACCGGTGGCGCTCGGGGCTGGCGTGGGGCACCGCGACCTCCGGCGTCGTGGTGGCCGCCCTCATCGTGATCGTGGTGGTCCCACCGCTGCACCCGCTGCTCGACGACGCCCGGGTCGGCAGCATCGGAAGCGGACTGGTGGCCTACCGAGCGCTCATCCGCATTCCCTTGGGAACTGCGTTGTTCGAGGAGTTTGCGTTCCGGGGCGTGCTGTTCGGTGCGTGGGCCAAGGTCGCCGGCATCTGGCGAGCGGCCGCCGGCAGCAGCATCGTCTTCGGTCTGTGGCACATCCGGCCCACGATCGACCTCCTCGACGCCAACTCGCTGGCCGGTTCGGCGGGCGTACGGGTCGCCGCCGTCGCGGCTGCGGTGATCGGCACCGCGGCGGTCGGTGGCTTCTTCTGCCTCGTGCGACTCCGCAGCCGCAGCCTGCTCGCACCGTTCGTGGCACACGCGATGATCAACTCTGCGGCGCTCGTCGCCGCCGCCGTCGTCATCAACGGATAGCGGACTCGGCGACGGCCGCGCCGTCGCGTCCCTCCAAGCGGTGCGCCACCACGGCACCCACCAGCGCCCCGGTCGTGTTTGCTATCAGGTCCTGCATGTTGTTGGCGTAGCCGCCGACGCTGTCGTTCTCGATGAGGATCGAACCGACGTACTCCACCAGCTCCACCAGCGCCCCTCCCCCGCTGGCCACCATCACCGCCAGGAAGACAGCGGCAGACGTGTGCGGCACACCCCAGCTCCGCAACACCTCGAGCGCCGCCCACGCACCGACCCCGGTGGCGACGGCGTGGAAGACCTTGTCGAACTGGATCGGCCCGAGAACCTGGAGCTGGTACAACGGCGCTCCGTCGATCAGAAGCACGCCCCCGGCCACATTGCCGATCGCCACGGCGGCGAGGCCCCAGAGCACGGCCATCGAGAAGTGCACCGAGCGGTGGATCCACGCCATCACACCGACCAGCACCACCGTGATCGGCACGTAATACGCCACCGGCGAGCTGCCGGCCGCGATCCCGTAGATCAGGAATCCGGTCAGGACTCCGCCCAGGACGACGAGCAGCCTCCGCATACCTGCACGCTAATCAGCGACCACCGGTGCCCCGACCGCGTGAACGGCGGGAGGCGGCGGGTGCGCGTCGTGGGCAGGCGTCAGGAGACCAGCGTGAGCCAGCCGTGGCGATCCTCGGCTTCGCCCACGTGGAGGTCGGTGAGCGCCTTGCGCAGCCGCAGCGTGTGCGGGCCGACGTCGC
>JBFFFX010000119.1:0-7784 GCA_041557775.1 Acidimicrobiia bacterium
AAAGCCGCCCCCGACGACCCTGGAGCGATCGCCGGAGCCGGTCTCCGGCGATTCCCCGGAGGCGTCGGCTCTCGATGCCACGGACGATGCGTGGCAGCGGCGCCTGGGGCAGTTGAACGACTCCGTCCGCCACGCGGTCGTCCTCCGCCACGTCGTCGGGATGGGTTACGCCGAGATCGCAGAAGCTCTCGACCGTCCCGTCGGCACCGTCAAGTCCGATGTCCACCGCGGGATCGCGCAACTCCGCACGATCCTCACCAGCGAAGGAGCAGCACCGTGAGCCAGGAGCCGACGATCCGTGACGTCGAGCAAGCCCTCGCCGGGCTCGCCACCGCCGCACCTGAGGGACTCGCCGACCGCATTCTGATCGAGACGGGAGCGGTGGACCGCATGGTGGTGATGGTCGGCCCATTGGGCCCGCTGTGCATCGTCTTCAACGAGCTCGGCATCGCCGGGTGCGCCCCCGTCGAACATTGGGACGGCTATCGAGACCGGCACCCCGGCCGGCCCGTGGTCGAAGTGGACACGATGCCGGCGCAGCTGGCCGCCCAGACCCGGAGAGCGCTGGAGACCGGCAAGCTGGGCCGGCTGCCGGTCGATCTCAGCGGCCTCACCCCCTTCCAACGCGAGGTGCTGCGCAAGACTGCGGAGATCCCGCCCGGCGAGGTCCGCCCGTACGGCTGGGTCGCCCGCGAGATCGGCAAGCCGGGGGCGGTGCGGGCCGTGGGCACGGCGCTGAACAAGAACCCGGTCCCGGTGCTCATCCCGTGCCACCGTGTCAGCAGAAGCGACGGATCCCTCGGCGCCTACGCGTACGGATCTGAGATGAAGCGCGGTCTCCTCGAGCAGGAGGGCCTCGATCCGAGTGTCGTGGACGACTACGCCACCCGCCGGGTGCGGTTCGTCGGCACACGCCGTGGACGCGAGTTCTGCCATCCGACATGCCGCCACGCCAAGCGGATTCTCGACGAGAACCGGATCGAGTTCTCCTCGGCGCGGACCGCGGAGGCGGCCGGCTATCGCCCGTGCAGGGACTGCCGCCCCACTGCGAAGGCGAGCTGACCGGAGAGATCTGCGTCCAGCCGGGCCGATCCGTACAGGTCGATGAACCCATGGCCGGACCGGTCGCCGCCGCGTAGCCTGCGCCGAGCGAACTCATCGTTGTGGGGGAATATGCAGACGGTAGACAAGCAGGGAGCCGATCTCGTCGGCGCGCCCCCGCCGGTGCACACCCGGCGGTGGGTCTATCCGGCGGCGCTGTTCGCGGTGTACGCCACGTGGCTCACCTACATGGTGGCGACCAATTCGTGGTCCTTCTTCGCCGAACATTGGCCGGTCTCGCTGACGATGACCCTCGGGTCGTTCGTCGCCGGCGCCACCGCCGAGGGCGGTGCGGCGATCGCCTTCCCGGTCTTCACCAAGGTGCTCAGCATCGAGCCTGCGACCGCAGCCACCTTCGGACTGATGATCCAGGCCGTTGGCATGACGATGGCCGGTCTGGTGATCGTCGTGCGGCGCGTGCCGATCCTGCCGAAGGTGATCGGGTGGGTCTCCGTCGGCGGCATCGCCGGCCAAGTCTTGGGCACCTTCTGGCTCAGCGTCGGCAGCCCGTACTCGAAGATCCTCTTCACCTTCGTGGCGACCGTGTTCGGTGTCGCCCTTGCGATCTCGCGATGGGTGATCAAGTGGCAGCCGCTGGACCGCATTCCCATCTGGGGGCTCCGCAGCCGCGGCCTGCTCCTGCTGATCGGCGTCTTCGGTGGAACGTTTGCGGCCAACACCGGATCCGGCATCGACATGCTGACGTTCATCGTGCTGACCCTCGCCCTGGGGGTCAACGAGAAGGTGTCGACGCCGAGCACGGTCATCATCATGGGTCTCAACTCGGTCGTCGGCTTCGCGCTGCACCTCTTCGTCAAGCAGGACATCGGCATCGCGTTCGAGTACTGGATGGTGGCGGTGCCGATCGTCATCCTCGGCGCTCCCTTGGGCGCGTTCTTCGCCTCGAAGGCCCAACGCGACCACATCATCGGGCTCCTCCTGTTCCTGATCACGCTCGAGTTGGTGACGACCTTGATCCTGGTGCCGTTCTCCCCGACGGCGATCACGGTGACGGTCATCGCCGTGGCGGTCTGCTTGGTGTGGTTCTGGGCGATGCTGCACTTCCGCCATCGGATCATCCGCGTGTACTCGGAACGGATGGCGGCCGACCTCGAACGGAGCGTCGCGTAGCCAGAGACGGCAGCAGTATCGCTATTCCGGGGCCGCCAGATAGGCCTTGCCCCGGGGCGACAGCCGGTAGCCGACCTTCAGGCTGAACGTGAGACCGAGGTTCTTCAGCTTGCGCACGTCGCGCTTGAAGGGCTGCGTCTCCCGTCCGCACATCGTCGCCAGGTCGGGGGCGCGGCGACCGGGATGCTCGTGGATGAGGTCGAGCACCTCCCGCGTCCACGGCCCGTGGGACGAGGCCCGATCCATGCGGTCGAGCCTGCGATCGATCTCGGCGACGTCGTCCCCGCTCAGCTGCGCGTCGTTGGCCAGCACCTCGCGGGGATCCGGGCCCTCGACGCGCCGGAACACGACCCGGTACAGCGGGAGATCGGGCGTGCCACGGAGCTGCGCAAAGAGCGAGGCGGCATCGTCGACGCCGGCGCGGCGCGCCTCTTCGTCCGTGACGGTGGAGGGCTCGACGACGTCGGCGGTGACGACCTCGATGATGCCGGCTGCCGTGCGGTAGCGGCGGCCGGCCACGACCTGCCTGCGCCTCCAGCGCCGGAAGGTCATCGTGATGGAGCCGTCGGCGATCCCGGGCCAGAACTCCTTCGTGAAGAGCATCCTTCCAGCGTAGGAAGACAGCGCCCGAGACCGGCACCGTCCCCTACCATCGTGGCGTGAGCAACGAGCGTCTTCTCCAAACGATTCGCGAGTCCGTCATCGGCGACAACGATGCGGTGAACGGACCCTTCGGGTCGCGTCGCGTCACGTACGCCGACTACACGGCATCGGGGAGGGCGCTGGGATTCATCGAGGATTTCATGCGTGACTCGGTGCTCCCCCTGTACGCCAACACGCACACGGAATCGTCGGGGACCGGGCTGCAGACGACACGGTTCCGTGAGGAGGCAAGGGCGATCATCCGACGATGCCTCGGCGCAACGGACGAGCACGCCGTCCTGTTCTGCGGCTCCGGGTCGACGGGCGCCATCGACCGCCTGATCAACGTGCTCGGCCTGCGTATCCCCGCCAACCTGGAGGATCGCCACCAACTGTCCCGGCTCATCCCACCGGAGCAGCGGCCCGTGGTCTTCATCGGGCCGTACGAGCACCATTCCAACGAGCTGCCGTGGCGGGAATCAGTCGCCGACGTGGTGACCATCTCCGAGGACGCCGACGGCCACATCGATCTCGAACAGCTCGAGAAGGAGCTGGAGAAGCATGCCGACCGGCCGCTCAAGATCGGATCCTTCTCCGCGGCGAGCAACGTGACCGGGATCATCTCAGATGTTCGGGCCATCTCGATCCTGCTGCACCGCCACGGCGCACTGTCCTTCTGGGACTTCGCCGCCGCCGCTCCCTACGTCTCTATTGCGATGAGTCCCCGCGACGATGGTGTCGACGGCCACCTCGCCTACAAGGATGCGGTCTTCATCTCGCCCCACAAACTGATCGGTGGGCCGGGAACACCCGGGTTGCTGGTTGCCCGCAAGGAGCTCTTCACCAACCGCGTGCCCGCCGTCCCCGGCGGTGGCACCGTCGCCTATGTCAACCCGTTCGAGCACCGCTACCTGGACGACATCGAGCACCGCGAGGAGGGGGGCACCCCGGCGATCCTCGGCTCGATCCGCGCCGGACTCGTCTTCCAGCTCAAAGAGGCGGTCGGAGCCGAAACGATCCGCCGAATCGAGCACGACTTCATCCGCCGGGCCATTGCGTCCTGGGACGAGGACCCGAACATCGAGATCCTCGGCAACCACGACGCCGACCGGCTGTCGATCGTCTCGTTCGTCGTGCGCCACGGATCGCAGTACCTGCACCACAACTTCGTCGTCGCCCTCCTCAACGACTTGTTCGGGATCCAATCCCGGGGCGGATGCTCGTGCGCCGGACCCTACGGCCACCGGCTGCTTGGCATCGACATCGAGCGCTCCCACGAGTTCGAGCGGGAGATCGCCCGCGGGTGCGAGGGGATCAAGCCCGGCTGGGTCCGGGTCAACTTCAACTACTTCATCTCCGAAGCGGTGTTCCGATTCGTGCTCGACGCCGTCCACCTCGTAGCCGAGGAAGGATGGCGTCTGCTCCCCTACTACCGGTTCGAACCCGAGACCGGCCTGTGGAGGCACCGCAAACCCCTCGCCGAACCTCCCCTCAGCCTGCACGACATCTCGTACGCGTCGGGAACCATGGAGTACCGGCACCTGGACCACCGGCACTTCCACTCCGACGACGTGCTCGGCGAGTACCTCACCGAGGCGCGCCGCATCCTCGGCGACGTCGGCAACGCACCGCTGCCGCCACCGGCAGGGAACCCCGGCGTCACCGAGGACTTCGAGCACCTCCGCTGGTTCCCGCTGCCCGACGACGCTCGCTGAGATCTCGCTGAGCCCGGCGAGGCCGGGCACGGCTCGCCACAGCGAGCGCCGCCGCGAACCTCAGTTCGAGGCGCAGAACGGACCCGTCCAATCGTCGAGGTCCGGATGGGTGATGCTCGTGACGCAGAACGTCACGCTGACTCCGCCCTTGGCGCTCCCGGAGGTCTCGAACACCACGGAGCCGTTGCCGCCCGTCGCAGCCGGGGTGACGGTCTCGTCGAAGGTGCCGCTGAAGTAGCCGGCGACCGTTGCGCCCGCGACTGTTCCGCCGAGATCGTCGACGACGACGACCGTGGCCCGGCCCTTCTTGAAGCCCTTCCCCACGCCGAACGTCGTGACGCTGAGCGATCCGAGCTCGACCGCGGTCGGACCGGACTCCTGCAGCGTCGTGGCCGAGGCCGTGTTCGAGTAACCCGAGTCGCCCGCACCGTTGAAAGCGAGGACGCGGTACCAATACGTCGTGTCCGGAACCAAGCCGCTGTCGCTGTAGCTCGTGGCATTCGCACCCACCGAGGCGACGGCGCTGAAGCTCGTCCCGTCGAGGGAGCGCTCGATGTCGAAGCCGTTCTCATTGGCGGCGTTGTCGGTCCACGACAGGTCGATCACCGAGCCGGACACGGCGGTCGCCGTCAAGTCGCTCGGCGCCGCCGGCGTTTGCGGCGGCTCCGCAGAGACCTCGTAGTACTCGCTGTACCCCTGGCCGGCGGGGAAGACCGGCGGGGGCGTGCCGCCGATGACGTTCATCCACGTCATCGCCCCTTCGTCCTCGTGGCTGAGGATGTGGCAGTGAATGATGGTGCGACCCGCAAACGGGCTGCTCGTCGCCGCATTCATGTCGAAGCGCACCGAGCAGTTGCCGGCGATCGTGTCGTAGTACTCGCCCTCTTCGAAGTCACCGGGGCAGCCGGCCTGCGCCTGGAAGTGGTAGACGTGCAGGTGGAACGGGTGATTCACCGCCCCCTTGATCGACCAGTTCTGCACCGCATCGGCGTTCAGCTCGAAGACGGGGGCGTCGATGTCCCACTTCTGGCCGTTGACCGTGCGGGCCCCCATGCTGACCTTCTCGTTGTTCATCCCGGTCTCGTTGCGCAGGTCGCGCAGGTAGCTCGGCCGTGCGGCCGACCACATCGACGTGCCGTCCGCGGCATAGGGATGCGCGGCGACATCGCCGGGATTGCCCGCAACCACGATGCTCGCAACCGTGGCGTTCCCCACGGTGATGTCGGAATCGGCGCTGCACCTGACGGCGAGATCGGCCCGCGAGGCGCCGGTGAGGTTGATGGTGTTCGTCGGCAGGTCCTTCGGCGCAGAGGTGCGCCACACCCCGTCCCGGGCCAGCAGCTTCACCTCGCAGTTGGCGCCGATGCTCACGTCCTTGGTCCTGGCGTCGCGGTCGGCGAGGAGGACCCGCCAGTGCTCCCAGGTGTCGGGCGGCACCGTCATGGTGCCGTCCACGGAGCCGTTCACCGTCCAACCGGCGGACAGGGTGCCGGAGACCAGCGTGTCGCCGCCGGTGCCGGCCGCACCGGGATCGAGATACCCGAGCAGGACCAGCCGCTCCTGCATCGCCACCACCTTGCCGGGAATCTGGTCCGCGCTGTCGTCGATGATGATGAACCCGAATCCGCCGGTGGACACCTGGAGGAACGTCGAGCCGTGGTGGTGGGCGTGGTACCAGAACGTGCCGCCCATGTGATCGTCCGGGATGTCGTAGACGTAGTCGCCCCCGTAGCCCCCTTCGAACATCCGCGTGACGTCGTCGCCGGGGGACTCACCGGAGATGTGCAGACCGTGGGTGTGCACATTGGTGATGTTCGGGTCCTTGAAGTCGTTGTGGGCGGAGCTGGGGGCCTCGTACGGCAGCAGGTTGTGGAAGCGGAGCACGTACCTGTTGCCCGGGACCATTCTCATCGTGGGACCCGGGATGGAGTAACACCCGCCGTGCTGGCGGTACGCCCGGGTCGTCAGCGTCTCACCGTTGATCGTGAACGTTGCCTCCCCGTACTCCATCACCCCCACGTAGTGGGGCTCCGGGGTGGCGACGTAGGTCCAGACGAAGTCCGGGGGATCGACGATCTCGGTCGTGGGATCACAGGTCTGGGCCTGCGTCGGCGCCGGCGCCAGGAAGATCCCGGTCGCGATCAGCGCCACCGAGAACACGAGGGTGATGGCGCGCTTCAACATGGCTGGCTCCTCAACGGTCGACAACGAGACCCCGCACGGGGAAGCCACTTCGCCCGGCGGGCGCGAGCAGGCTCCTGAACACGCACGACGTGTCGAGCGGTGCCGGGCAGGTGGCCTTCATCCGTTCGTCGATACCCAACGGCGGCGCACGCGCCTACGGGCCAAACGGCTCCAATCTGATGACCACTGGAGACCGGTCCAGGACCGGCGCAGCGGCCTCAGGGAGTCAGCGACCAGCCGATCTCGAACACCAGCGCATCGGAGACCTCCGCAGCGTCGTACACCGTCTCGCAGGGGATGCCGTTGCGATCGGCGTCCATGCGGTCCGGGAGGCCGTCCCAAAGCCAGTACTGGAAGGCATCGACGTAGTCCATGCCCTTCGCCTCGAGGTCACGGCAGAAGAGCCCCGGAGCGAGGCCGGCGTACGTCGTCCCGGCCAGCCGATCGGCGGGAAATGCCCCGACCGCGGACGCCGGGTAGACCGTCTCGCATGGGATCCCGTTCCCATCTGCGTCCATGCGATCCGGTGATCCATCCCACCACCAGTACCGCACCGCGTCGACGAAACCGAAGCCGAAGTCGGCGAGATCCCGGCAGAAGAGCCCACCGGCCAGGCCGTAGATCGTGCCGACCGGTGCCGGCAGGTCGACGGTGCGGGCTCCCCCGGCTCCGGGCAGGAACGACGCCTGCCAAGCCGGTCGATCGGGAACCGCCCCCTGGTCCAGCAGGTCGCGCCACTCCTCGTCGGTCAGCCTGCCCGCTTCGGCCGGTTGCCAGAACTCGTAGTAGGAGTAGACGCCGCCCCGGGCCACCTGGAAGGCGCCCTGGTCGTTGGGCACGAGCACGTAGATGCTGTCGATGCGCCCGGTCCCCAGCTCGAGGAACGCAAGCGTGTTGCGGAAGATGTCGGCGACGATCGCCGCCTCCTGATCGTCCGAGCTGGGCAATCCGGTGTCCTCGTCGATGTCTGCCGACGCCAGCCACAAGTACTCGAGCCAGGCACCGACGGAC
>JBFFFX010000120.1:0-7771 GCA_041557775.1 Acidimicrobiia bacterium
CGCCAGCCCGAAGCAGATCAAGGTCGAGGCGATGGTCGACTACAGCAATCGCCTCGCCGATCCGCCGGAGCGGCTGCGCAGCGGTGAGGAGCTCGAACGCGTCCACGAGTGCCAGACACCGTTCTTCGTCGCCACGGAGATCGATGGGGAGACCTCGGTCGTGACGCTCCACTTCGACGTCCCCCGGGAATCTCCGACCATGCGCGGGTACGCCGGCATCCTCGCCGATGGCCTCGACGGCGCCACGGTCGACGAGATCCTGGCCGTGCCCGACACGTTCTACCTCGGCATGGGCATCGACGAGGTCGTGAGCGCCCTCCGGCTGCGCGGCATGGGAGCGATCCTGGCGCGGATCAAGCGCCAGCTGCGAGAAGCGACGGCCGGGCGCTGATCGCCCACTGCGGTGGACGCCGCCGTCCCTCGACGGTCAAAAGGCGACGCCGACGACGCCCTCCTCGGAGGCGAGCCACTGGACCGGAACGTCGTGCTCCTCCTTGGGGAGGCGGTCCGCAACGACCGCAGTCGGCACGACGCCCACCCGCACGATGCCGGCACGCAGCCGGGCGAGGAGCTGGTCGAAGTACCCCATCCCCCGACCAAGGCGGTTGCCGAAGAGATCGAACGCGAGCCCCGGGATCAGCGCGACGTCGACGTCGGATGCGGCGACTCGCCGCGCCGACGCGATCGGCTGCTGGAAGCCGAAAGGGTGCTGCTCCAGAGGACCGTCGAGGTCGTGCAGCGTGAGCGGCCCCTGTTCGGGCGTGCGAGTGGTCACCCAACGCACGGGCAGCGACGAGTCCACCAACGCCGTGAGGTCGACCTCGTCCTCCATCGGGAGATAGGTGAGCACGGTTGCCGGATACCGCAACGGCGGAAACGTGCGCAGCGCAGCACAGATGCCGGAGGACAGCTCGGCGAAATCGAGGTCGCCGCGCGCTCCGCGCGCCCACTCGCGCCACTCCGCTTTCGTGGCATCGCGGCTCGGCAGGGCTGCTGGCTCAGCCAATGAGCTTCGGACCCAGCTTGGCGAACTCGTCCTGCGAGGAGAAGGGAACGATGTAGCCGTCCTCGTCGCGGATGTCGCGCACGTGCTCCACGACGTCCTCGACCGTGAGCGGCCCGTCGTTCACCGGGTGCTTGAAGTAGCCCTGGGTGAGCCCGATGAAGAACCGGCTGACCGAGCCGCCGCCGACGGACCAGATCTCACCGCTGACCCCGCAGTCCTCGGAGGCGAGGTAGGCAACGACCGGTGCGACGTACTCAGGATCGAAGTGGGTGATGGCGTCGCCGAAGATGTCCTCCGTCATGCGGGTGCGGGCGATCGGTGCGATGGCATTGACCTTGATGTCGTACTTCGCGCCCTCGATCTTCAGCACGTTCATGAGACCGACCAGGCCCATCTTGGCCGCGCCGTAGTTCGACTGCCCGAAGTTGCCCATGATGCCGGAGCCGCTGGAGGTCATCACGATGCGCCCGTAGCCCTGCTCCTTCATGTGGGCGAAGGCCGGTCGCGTCACGTAGAACGCACCTCTGAGGTGTACGTCGAGCACTGCCTCGACCTCGTCGTTCGCCATGTTGACGAACGACCGGTCGCGCAGGATCCCGGCATTGTTGACGACGATGTCGATGCGCCCGAACTGCTCGACGGCGCGAGCCACCAGGGCTTCAGCGTCCTCAGGATTCGAGACCGACCCATAGTCGGCGATCGCAACACCGCCGTCGGCCTGAATCTGGGCGACCACGTGGTCGGCGGCGCTGCTGCTGGCACCCTCGCCGTGAACGTTGCCCCCGAGGTCGTTGACCACGACAGCTGCGCCGCGGGCAGCCAACAGCAGCGCGTGCTGGCGCCCCAGCCCGCCGCCCGCGCCCGTCACGATGGCTACACGGTCAGCGAAATCGACCATCGGGTCTCCTCCCGTTCACGAAGCGAGCACGATAGCCGCCCGCGCCGAACCGGAACGCCGGCCCTACCATGAGCGCAGATGGAGGCAAGGGATGGGCCGGGCCGGATCCGGCCGCTACCACCCGAACAACCCGAATCCGCCGCGCCCGAACCTGCCGGCCCCGGTCGCGATCGACGCTGGATACCCCTGGCGATCGTGGGCGCTGCGCTGGCGCTCTTCGCCGTCGGCGCCGCCGTCTTCGACGGTGTTTCCGGCGGGAGCGGCTCCAGCCGCAGATCTGCGGCCGACACGACGATTCCATCTATCGGCGGCGATCCCCCACCGACGACGACCACCACCACGGTGCCCCCGCTCCTGGGCGAGCGGGTACCCGACCTCATCGATTCGATGCGAGTTGTGTTCAACGGCCCGGGCGAGGCCACGACCAGCGAGGTGACGTGGGACATCGATGCCGACGCACCGGGACCCCCGACGACATCCGGATTGGCGGCGAGCGGAGCCACCTTCGACGCATCCAGAGAGGAGTTGCTGTCGATCACGAGCGGCCGCCGCGACACGATGTGGATCGGAGCTCCTCCGGACGCCGAGCCCGTCTTCGTGGGGGTGTCGGGAGCGGCATGGCACCCGTCGAGCGAGCGGGCCCTCGCGTGGGTCGGACGTCCCTTCGGCGGCTCCCGGCACCACCTGTACCGGGCAACGGCAGGAGCCTCCGTCGGGCTCGACGATGTGACCGACCTCGGCCCCATCCCGGAGCGAAGCCGCCTCGTCGGGTGGGGCGACTGGGGCTTCGTGCTCCACGTCGACGCTCCGCTCGAGTTCCGGCAGTGGGAGCTGGACAACCCCGAGGATCCGGAGAGGCCTCGGTTCCAGCGCCTGGACTTCACGCTGCTCCTCGACCCGCGCGGTGCGATCCGCGCCGCGTTTGCGGCGCAGACCCACGCTGTCGGCGCAACCGGACACCTGGTCGTGTCCCCGACCACCGACGCCTACGCCGCGGCGCGGGCGGCGGGGCTCGACCCGGATGCGCTGGGACTCGGCGAGGTGGTGACGGTCCTGCCTCCTGGTCCGGCCGGCGAGCCGGTGATCGTGCTCGAGCCGGACCTGGCGCCTTCCTCCGTCGCGTTCGACCCCGCCACCGCGTCCACCTCGTATGCCTTCACCCCCGACGGCAGCCACGTGTCGGCGATGGGACTGCGCGAGGGCCGCTTCACGGTGGAGACACGCTCAGTCGTCCGCGACCTGCAGCGGATCACCTCCATCGAAGCCGCCGATCGCTTCGTCGGCCACACCCGCAACGGCAGCCTGCTCATCATCTACAGCACCGCCGAGCGGGAGATCGTCTTCCACGACTGGAACCGAGGCGCCACCTTCCGTGTGCCGTTCCGGCTGGGGAACGTGCTCGCCGTCGACGTGGCGGCGATCGACGCATGATGGCGCCCTCGACGGGGTCACACCGCGTCGTGGAGCACGGCCGCCAGGTTGCCCTTCCTGACCACCGTCACCTCACCCAAGCCGAGCCACGACGCCATCTCGTGCAACCGTTCCACCATCGGCGCCGCCACCCGGTGCGGGCTCTCCCCCTCCTCGACGTGGGCGGCTTGGACCCGTAGAACCCCCGCCTTGCGATCGGCCTTGAGATCGACGCGGCCCACGAGATCACCGTCGAGGAGAAACGGCAAGACGTAGTAGCCGTGAATTCGCTTCGGTGCGGGCACGTAGATCTCGATCCGATAGAAGAAGTCGAAGAGCCGTTCCACCCGCTCCCGGTGCCAAACGACCGGATCGAAGGGACTCAGCAGCGCCGTACCCGACGGGCGCCGGGGCAACCGGGCGGTGGGATCGAGATACACCGGTCCACGCCAGCCGGCCACCTCCACGCGGTCGATGCGCCCTGCATCGGCGAGCTGCTCCAAGACGGGACGGGCCGTCGGCCCGTGCAGGCGGTAGTAGTCCAGGAGGTCATCGGCCGTCCCGATGCCGTGGTGGCGGACGGCCCGGACGAGCAGCTCCCGATATGCCTCGTCCTTGTCGGCATGTCGCGCCTCCAGAATCGCCGCCGGCACGACCCGCTCGACGATGTCGTAGACCCGGGTGAAGTTGCGGTCCCGCCACGCGGTGATGCGGCCCCTTGCGAACAGCCACTCCAGGGCGATCTTTCCGCGGGCGTAGCCCCACCACGGGCCCGTCCGCGACCCAGGATCTGCGAGATCGGACACGGTGAGGGGACCGTGGGTCGCGATCTCCTCGTAGACGCGCTCGATGTAGCCCGGGTGCTCCTTCTCCAGATCGGCGACGCGCTTCCACGGAGTCATGCCGTCCATGCGGAAACGCCACAGCGGGAAGGTCTCCACGGGCAGCAGCGAGGCGACGTGACCCCAATACTCGAAGATCTCGTCGGGATGCGTGGTGTAGGCGTCCAGCCGGTTGCGGTCGTAGGGGCCGAGCCGGGCCAGTACCGGGAGGTAGTGCGACCGCACCAGCACGTTCACGGAGTCGAGTTGGAGGAGACCGATCGTTCCGAACAGCTTGCGGAAGTGGCGCTTGTCGACGTCGCCTCTCGGGCGCGGCTCGGCGAATCCCTGCGCCGCGAGAGCGATGCGGCGGGCCTGGTCGATCGTGAGACGTCTCACTGCGGCGCTGCCATTCGACCCGATAAGCTACCCCGATGTTTCGCAAGGTGCGTGCGGCGCTCAGAACGGCGGTGGCCGTCCCCACCTTCTTCCTGCTCACGCTCGTCCTGGCCGGCGCCATCGTCGTCGTGTCGTTCGTCAAACGCGACAGCCCGGCGATCGACTCGATCATCCGCTTCTGGAGCCGGCTGTTCCTGTCGACGGCGCCGGTGTCGCTCGAGGCGATCGGTGCCGATCAGATCGACACGTCCCGGCAATATGTGTTCGTCGCCAACCACCTCTCCAACTACGACATCCCCGTGATGTTCCGCACGATCCCGGTGCCGATCCGCTATCTGGCGAAGAAGGAGATCTACAAGATCCCGATCGTCGCCCAGGCGATGAAGCGCATCGGGATCGTCAAGACGGACCGCCAGGCCGGCGGAGCGGCTCACGCACTGATCAACCAAGGCGTCTCGGCCGCCAAAGCCCGCGGCCACTCGTTGATCATCTTCCCCGAGGGCACCCGCAGCCGGGACGGCAAGTTCGGTCCTTTCAAGAAGGGGGCGTTCCGCATCGCCATCGCGAATGAGCTGGCGGTGGTTCCCGTCACCATCCAGGGCACGTGGGAGGCGTGGCGTCCGGAGGCCAAGATCTTCTTCCCCGGCGCCGCCACGACGATCATCCACGATCCGATCGAGACGGCCGGAATGGACTTGAGCCAGATCGCAGAGCTGCGCGATCGCTGTCATGCGGTGATCGCCTCAGTGCTCCCCGAAGACAGGGTCCGCAACGCCTAGGTTCGGCTCCCACCAAAGAAGGGCGGTGAGCCACGAGGGGCGGATGTCGTTCTCAGTCGTAGACGCCCGTCAGGTAGGTCTTGCCCTCCCGAACCTCGCAGAGAAACGCTCCCGCCGAGGTGACCAGCTGGTAGCGATCGGCCGGCGATTCACCATCCCACCAGCGTCCGACCTTGCGCCATGGGCCCGCCCACGAGAGCACCTCCACCCATCGGCTGCCCAGGCGAACCCCGACCGGCAAGCCATCGTCCCAATCCACGTCGAGCTGCGGCGGGTCGGGCGGCACGAGAGCAGGGGATGGCGCCGGGATCGCTCCGGGCCACGGAGCGGAAGCATCGCGCCTCGTCACCGGGTCCTCTCCCCACCGATGCCACGCCACTCGCTCCCCCGGATCCCGACCGCCCTGAGGCCGGGCCTGCAGGATCCGATCCGGCCCGACGATGGCCTGGGTCTGGACGAGCGTGCGATGCGCCTCGGCAGCGCTGTGCGCATCCTCGTGGAGCGCCAGCTGACGACCCCGGTCGGAGATGTCGGCGGGAGCCAGCCGGATACGGACCACACCGCCGCGGATGCCCGCTCCACTGTGACGCCGAGCCTCATCGAGCCAGGCTCGGAGCTGCCAGCGCACCCGCTCTGCCAAGGTCATCTGGTCGAAGGGGTCGGCATTGCGCCACGTCCGGACACGTATCTCCCCGTCCGCCGCCTCTGCTTCGACGACCACGCGGTGAGGCGTCGCCCCGCGCAGCGCCGGATCGGCCAGCAACCGGTGGGAGAGGGAACGTCCCACGAAAGCAGCCTGCTCCAAGTTCTCCAGCGGAGGATCGAAGCGTTCCTCCACGGAGAGATCGGGAGGCACCGTGCGAGGCATCGTGCTTCGGTCCTGACCCTGCGCCAGCCGGTGCGCCTCGAGGCCGTCGTGACCAAATCGCGACAGCATCGCCTCTCGCGGCAGATCCGCCAGCGCTCCCAGTGTCGTGATCCCGAGCCAGCGGAACGTCGCCGCCAGCTCGTCCTTCCCGAGCGATGTCACATCGAGGGCGCGCAAGAACTCGGCATCATCGGCCACGTGGAAGACGGGATCGTCAGCCGTGGCCATCTCGGCCGCACGCTGCGCCGCAAACGGCCCGGCCGCGAGCCCGACCCGGTAGCCGGCGCCGGTGACGGCGTCGATCTCCTTGACGATCCGGTCGAGCAGCGATACCTCATCCCCGTAGAACCGCACCGCACCGGTCACCGGCACCAGCAGCAACCCGGGAGCGCTCACCTCGACTCGGGGAATCAGGCTTTCGACGGCGACCACCACCGTCTCGAACGCAACCGCCTCCGCTCCGGGATCGGCCTGGAAGGTCGCCACGGCAGGACAGCTCGCCTCGGCCTCGCGACGCCACATGCCGGTAACGATCCCGGCGGCGGCCGCGGCGGCATTGACGGCAACGACTCGACCGTCTTCCCCTACCGCCTGCGCAGGATCATCCTGCGGCGCGTCCGGACGGCGCAGAGCCCAGTCCGGATACCACACGCAGAGCGTGCGTTCCATCGTCCTCCACCTCGATGATCCGAGTCATCCCTCGCATGGTCTTCCCGGTGGCCTCTATCACCAGGCGGCGGCGAGTCAGCCGCCCGAACCCCGAATCGGCCCCCTCCCAGAGGATCTGCTTTCCTGCGAGCCGCAGGTGTGCCACCCCCGAGGGCAGGCCGTCGCGAACCGTCCGCAGCACCAAAGGCTTGTGACCCCTGCGAGAGGCGGCGGCGAGCTTGCGAAGCTGAGCCTCTTTCGTCCGGGGTGGCACCTCAGCGAACACCGCCTGCATCCCCTCCAACAAGCCGGCAACGACCCTTCCCCAAGTCACGGGATCGTCGCAACGCACGACGATGAGCCGCTCCGGATCGATCCCCAACTCCCACACCGCCGAGGGACAGAGCCATCCCCGCACGTCGACGTAGGCAACCGGACCTCGTGCTGCGGCTGCCGCCAGCATCGACAGCCCCAGCCGAGTGAGCCCGAACCCCACCGGCCCTTCGAGCCCCACGACTCTCCCCGGCACCAACGCCAGCACATCGGTGTCGGCCACGGTCGAGGGCGGGGGCGCCAGCTCCGCTGCCACCTCCGCCCTCACCATGTCCTCTCCTCCGCCGAGTCGCCCCCTTTCGGGTGAGGTTCGCTTCCCTCCCAGGGCCCCCTACCGTATCGAACATATGTTCGATTTGTCAAGGGGGATTTGGGACGAGTCCCGATCGAGAGGTCCGATGCCACGGTTCACCCCCGCGCGGGAAGCGGTAGCCTGAATCCAAGCCCACACCCGGGCTCGAGACGGCCCATCGAAAGGAGCCACTTCGTGTCGGTAGCGAAGGTCATCGAAATCACCTCCACCTCCCCCGGATCCTTTGAGGATGCGATCCGCAAGGGCTTGGCCAAGGCCCACAAGACGATCGCCGGGATCCGGGGCGCTTGGATCTC
>JBFFFX010000121.1:0-7768 GCA_041557775.1 Acidimicrobiia bacterium
GGTGGTCGTCAAGGTGGGTTCGTCGAGCCTCGCCGCCGCTGCGGGCGGTCTCGAACCGTCAGCGGTGCGCCGAACCGTCGCGCAGATCGAAGAGCTACGGACCTCGGGTTACCGCCCCGTCTTGGTGAGTTCGGGTGCTGTCGCCTGCGGATTGCCGGCCCTCGGTCTCGACGCCCGGCCGACGGACGTGCCCGGCCTGCAAGCGGCCGCCGCGGTCGGCCAGGGCCGGCTGATGGAGGAATACGCCCGCGTCTTCGGCGAGCGGGGTGCGGTCGTCGGTCAGGTTCTGCTGACCAAGGACATCCTCGCCAATCGGAACCAATACCTCCACGGCCGCGAGGCGCTGGCACGCATGCTCTCGCTCGGTGTTGTCCCGATCGTGAACGAGAACGACACGGTGGTGGTCGACGAGCTGAAGCTGGGAGACAACGATCGGCTCGCTGCCATCGTGGGGCACCTGGTCGAGGCCGGGATGCTGATCATCCTCACCGACACCCGCGGCCTGTTCAGCGCGGATCCCCGCTTCGACGATGATGCCGAGCTGCTCTCGGCCGTGCGGCACACGGACGAGATCCTGGATGAGCTCTATCACGCGACGGATGCGACCCGTCTCGGCTCGGGCGGCGTGGCCACCAAGATCGCCGCGGCCAGGATGGCGGCGTGGTCCGGCATCCCCACGGTCATCGCCGACGCCCGCGACGCGCAGGCCGTCGGACTTGCCGTTGCGGGCGGTGATGTCGGCACCTGGATCGAGCCCCACCAATCACGGCTGTCGGCGCGCAAGCTGTGGATCGCATTCGGCCTCCCGCCGCAGGGTCGGGTCGCCGTGGACGCCGGTGCGGTCGGCGCCCTCGTCTCGCAGGGCCGGAGTCTGCTGCCCGTCGGCGTCACCGCGGTCGAGGGTGACTTCGTGGCCGGGGATGCAATCGAGGTGATGGATCCCAACGGCGAGTTGGTCGGCAAGGGGATCGCCGGTCTCGGTGCCGGGGCCATGAGGGACGCGGCGGGCCGGCACACCTCGGTGGCCGGCGGCGTGGGCATTCACCGCGACGACCTCGTCGTGCTGCGCTGATCAGCGGCGGGGTGGTCCGGCGAGGATCCGCTCCCGCATTGCACCGAGCTGCCACGGTGGCTCGGCGTCGCCTCCGAAGCGCCACGGGTCGATGTCTTCGAGCCACCACGTGAGCCCGGCGTCCTCGTAGCGGGCCGCCTCGGCGGCGTCGGCCGCGAGGTTCCACTGCGGGTTGCCGTTGGCGAGGGCGATGTCGAAGCGACCCTCCCCGTCCGGAGCGCCGGCGCGGATGGCGGCGATCGCCTCGGTCGGGACATTGAACGGTCCCGGCTGTGCCATGGTCGCAATCGCTCCGTCCCACCGCCACGCTCGCTCCTGGGGAGCGCGGTTCGGCCAGGAGGTCGCCACCCAGATCGGGATGCGCGGCGTCTGCAGCGTCGGCGGGCGGAACTGGGCTGCGGCGACCGAGTAGAACCGTCCCGCGTGCGAGAAGGGCTCGCCCGTCCACAGCCCGGTGATCACGGTGAGCGCCTCGTCGACCATGGCACCCCGCACCCGCAGGTCCGGCTCCTCCCCGAAAGCCTCGAACTCGTGGCGGTTGGCGCCGAGGCCGACCCCGAGGATCATTCGTCCGCCGGACAGCTGGTCGAGTGTCGCGGTCTCTCTCGCCACCTTCCACGGCCGGCGTCGCGGCAGTGCAGTGACGATGGGTCCGATCCGGATGCGCTCCGTGGCCATTGCGACGGCGGCGAGCGCAACGGTGCTGTCGACGACCGGTTGGCTGTCGTCCCACCACATCGCCAGGTGATCCCAGAGGAAGCAGCCGTCCCAGCCGGCGGCCTCCGCTTCGGCTGCGAGATCGGCGAGTGCCCGGGCATCGGCGAGGTCGCCGAACGTCGGGAGGTAGATCGCGTACTGCATGTCTGTCAGCGTGCTCTGCCGCCGCCGATGGCGTCCAGGGGCCTTTGGCCCGCTCCCGCCGTCCCGGAGATTCGGCCTTCCTCGACGTCACGCCTTTCGGGCGAGAACCTCGCCGTGGAGGAACGCAAACCAGCCGTCGGGCTGCGCCGCCCAGTGGCGGAAGGCGGCGCCGATCGCTTCCAGTTCCTCGTGAGCGGCGATCCCGAGCGCGGCGGTACGGTCGGCGAAGCGCGCGATGAGGATGCGATCCGCCCACAGCTCGCTCCAGTGGCGGCGGCCGTCGGGCTCCGCATAGGTCCAGGTCGAGCTCGTGGCTGTGGTGTCGACGAAGCCGGCGGCCTGCACCCAACCGAGCAGGCGGCGGCCCGCCTCAGGCTCACCGCCGTTGGCGCGGGCCACCGCCGTGTAGATCGAAAGCCACCGGTCCAGCCGCCCGTCGTGGGGATGATGCGTCATGGTGCCGTAGTCGGCATCGCGAACGGCGAGAAGGCCCCCGCGCCGCAGCACCCGGTGTGCCTCGACCAACGCCGCCACGGGATCGGCGAGGTGCTGCAACACCTGATGCGCGTAGACGGCGTCGAAGGTGCCGTCCGGGACGGGAAGCCGGTACGCACTGGAGACGATGAAGTGCACATTGCCCGTTCCCTCGCGTGCGGCCTGCGCCGCGGCGCGCACTACGACAGAAGGGTTCGCATCGACGCCGACGACCAGACCCTCCGGGACCGCGGCGGCCAGACCGTTGGTGATCGAGCCGGGACCGCAGCCGACATCGAGGACCCGGGCCCCAGGGTCGAGGTGGGGGAGGAGGAACGCGGCGGCCTCCGCGGCGGTTCGCCGTGCGTGGGCGTTGACGACCACGGGCGTGTAGCCGTGGGTGTAGCGCTCCTGGGCCATCGGCGGAGTGTACGGACGGGTGCGGCGCGGGCGCCGCACCCTCTGCTTCCGGTGCTACGGATTGCGCCCTCACGGTGGTGCAGGCGCCGCGGTGCACGAGGTTGGCAGTCCCCGGCGCCTCCGATAGCGTGCGGGTCATGGAACAGGGGAAACAGCTCACGTCGCTGACCGCCGGAATGCCCATACCGTACGGCGGCAACCAGCTCACGTATGTCGACGAGGACCTCGCCGCCGCGTTCGCTCCCGGCGACCGGTTGATCGTGGTGCAGACCACCGGAGATCTGCTGCACGTCCCGGCCTCCGTACACGACATCGCGCGGGGCGCCGTGGGCGCTGCCGTCGCCGCCTTCGAGGGCATGGGCACCGTGAGCGACGAGCAGATCTCGGCCTTCTACGAGGCCTTCGCCCGCCGGCTGGCCGACGATGCGAGCTTCACGCCGATCGCCGCCGCCAACGCCGCCGACGTCGACAGCGCCAGGGCGAGGGGCCGTTCGGTGACTCGCCTGATCCTCTCCGACAAGATGCGGTCCGACATGGTCGACGGGCTACGCGCCTGGCGCGACGCCACCTCCGGAAGGGGAGCGGTGCTGGAGACCGTTCCCCACGACGGCTGGCGGGTCGACCAGGTCCGCTCCGGTCTCGGGGTGGTGGGCTTCGTCTTCGAAGGCAGGCCCAACGTGTTCGCCGACGCGACCGGTGTCCTTCGCAGCGGGAACACGGTGGTCTTCCGCATCGGCTCGGATGCACTCGGCACGGCCCAAGCGATCGTTGCGCACGCCCTCGACCCGGCGCTCGCCGAGGCCGGCCTTCCCCCGGGAGCGGCCTCGCTGGTGGCGAGCCCGGCGCGGGCGGCCGGCCACGCGCTGTTCTCGGACACGCGGCTGGCGCTCGCCGTGGCCCGCGGCTCCGGTGCCGCGGTCGCGCAGCTCGGCGCAGTCGCCCGCCAGGCCGGCATCCCGGTCAGCCTCCACGGCACCGGCGGCGCGTGGATCGTGGCCTCCGACCATGCCGATGCAGACGTCTTCGCCGCCGCGGTGTATCACTCGCTCGATCGAAAGGTGTGCAACACGCTCAACACCTGCTGCATCGTCGAGTCGGCGGCGGGGCGCCTGATTCCTGTGTTCCTCGACGCGCTCGATCGCGCCGGGCGGCGGCGGGAAGTCACCAGCAAGCTGCACGTCGCCGAGGGGGACGAGGGGAGGATCCCGGAGGAGTGGTTCACCCCGGCGACGATCGCACGGGCCGAGGGTGGTGTCGAGGAGCCCCGAGCCGAGACCATTCCCGCCGACCAGCTCGGCGTCGAGTGGGAGTGGGAAGACAGCCCGGAGGTGACGCTCAAGGTCGTCCCCGACGTCGCCACCGCGGTGGGCCTGTTCAACGAGCAGAGCCCGCGTTTCGTGGCGAGCCTGGTTTCGGACGACCCGGCCGAGCACGAGCAGTTCTTCGCCACGGTCGACGCGCCCTTCGTCGGCAACGGCTTCACCCGCTGGGTCGACGGCCAGTACGCGCTGGCGAAGCCGGAGCTCGGTCTGTCGAACTGGCAGACCGGCCGCCTCTTCGGCCGTGGCGGGATCCTCAGCGGCGACAGCGTCTACACCGTTCGCAGCCGGGTGACGCAGGACGATCCGAACATCGGTCGCTAGCGACGGCGGCGCCGGTCACGCCCGCTCGTCGAACCTCCACAGGCCCGCCTGCGCTGCCGCGGCGTAGGCGGCGGCCATCTCGCTCCGGCTCGGCCGGCGGTCGATGTCCTCGTATCGCGCCGTGCCGGGCACCCGGTGGTCCGGGCGGTACTGGCCCATGACGTTGAGGTAGGTGTCGACTGAGATCTCGGTGGCGAGCCAGGAGAAGATGGCCTCCACCTCGGCAGTCTGGCCGGGCATGACCAGGTGCCGGACGAGCACGCCGCGTCTGGCGATGCCGTCTTCGTCGAACCGCAGGACGCCGACCTGGCGGTGCATCTCGGCGATGGCCGCCCTGGCGACCTCCGGGTAGTCGCGGGCCCGCGCCAGGCGGCGGGCGGTGGCGGGCTCCCAGAACTTGAAGTCGGGCATGTAGATGTCGACCAGCCCGTCCATGAGGTGCAGGGATGCCAACGAATCGTACGCGCTCGTGTTGTAGACGATCGGCAGTCGCAGCCCGCGGGGCACTGCCAGCGCGAGGGCTTCGACCACCTGGGGAGCGACGTGCTCAGGGGTGACGAAGTTGATGTTGTGGCAACCGGCCTCCTGGAGGCGCAGCATGATGTCGGCGATCGCGGCTGCGTCGAGCTCCGCACCGGCTGGCGCCTGCGAGATGTCCCAGTTCTGGCAGAACACGCACTTCAAGTTGCAGTAGCTGAAGAAGATCGTGCCCGAGCCGCGTTGGCCGCGCAGGCAGTCTTCCTCACCGAAGTGGGGAAACGCCGAGGCGACGATGGCGCGGCGACCGACGTGGCACACGCCGCGCTCGTCCGCGATGCGGTCGATGCCGCAGTCCCGCGGGCAAGCGAGGCAATGCCGCAACTCCTCGCGGGCTGCGGCAACCTTGCGGTCCAACTCTCCCGCACGCCATGTGGCGAGGTAGACCGGGTCGATGTCGCCGATGACGAAGCGGTCGGCAGCGGAGACGGAGCCCATACGCGCATCGTACGCCGGCGAGGCGCCTTGGGACGTCGCCTTCTGCCGCGATGCCGAGCCCGCCCGGGACCAATAAGATGCGCCGATGTCTTGGACCAACGCCTCCGACGTCGCGACCTCGCTGCGCACGGTCGGCTACCTCCCCGACGACCGCACCGCTCAGGTCGTGTACCTCGCCGAGCGCCTCGCCAAGCCGATCCTGGCGGAAGGTCCCGCCGGCGTCGGCAAGACGGCGCTGGCGCTGTCGGTGGCCGAGGCGACCGGCCGGCGGCTCGTGCGGCTCCAGTGCTACGAGGGCCTCGACGAGGCCAAGGCGCTCTACGAGTGGAACTACCACAAGCAGCTGCTCCGCATCCAGACCGATGAGGGGCGCCGCTGGGACGAGCTCGAGGGCGACATCTTCACCGAGGACTTCCTGCTGACCCGCCCGCTGCTCGAGGCGATTCGCAGCCCCGAGCCTGTCGTCCTGCTCATCGACGAGGTCGATCGCGTCGAGGTGGAGACCGAGGCGCTGCTGCTCGAGGTGCTCGATGCATTCCAGGTGACGATCCCGGAGCTGGGGACGGTTCGGGCCGAGAGCCGGCCGTTCGTGGTGCTCACCTCGAACAACACCCGGGAGCTGTCCGAAGCGCTCAAGCGGCGCTGCCTGTTCCTCCACGTCGACTATCCGACGATCGAGCGGGAGCGGGCGATCCTCTTGTCGCGGGTACCGGGGTTGCCGGAGCAGCTCGCCGACCGTATCGCCGAGGTCGTGCGGTCGATCCGCGGGGTGCCGATCCGCAAGGCGCCCTCCGTCAGCGAGAGCATCGACTGGGCGCGGACGCTGCTGGCGCTGTCGGTTGGCGAGGTCGACGGTGCGGTGACGGCCGACACGTTGCACGTCTTGTTGAAATACCAATCCGACATCGACAAGGTCGTGAAGGACCTGGACCTCGTCCCGGCGCCGCCGGCCTGAGATGCTCTCGGCACTGACCGACTTCGCGGGCGAGCTGCGCGAGGTCGGGATCCCCGTCTCGATGGTCGAGGTGATGGATGCGGCCGATGCGCTCCGGCACACCGATCTCACCGAGCGAGAGCGCGTCCGGGCGACGCTGGCGGCGACGATGGTCAAGAACGCCCGCCACCAGCGTGCTTTCGACACGGCCTTCGATGTGTTCTTCGGCGTTCGCCAGGGGCCTGCCCTGGATGGCGGGGGAGCGCCGGCGGAGCCCGGTGCGCCCTCCGAGCAGGGAGGGTCGGGCGGAGCAAGCGGAGCGGAACTCGAAGAACTGGTGGAGGCCCTGCTGTCCGCCCTGGGCGAAGGAGATCTGGACGGTCTGCGCCGCTTGGTGCGGCGTGCCGTCGATCAGCTCTCCGGCTTCCAGCCCGGACGCCCGGTCGGCGGCCGCTACTACCAGTACCGGGTGATGCACCGCCTCAACGTCGAGGAGTTGCGTCGGCGGCTCCTCGAGACCGCCCTGGAGGGCGGCGAGCTCGATCCGTTGAGTGAGCGCATTGCGGCCGAGGCGGTTGACGACCAGGTGAACCTGCTGCGCCGCGAGGTGCAGGACGAGATCCTGCGCAGGCTCGTCGAGGACCGCGGCGTCGAGGCGGTCGCCCGTACGCTCCGGGTGCCGTTGGTCGAGGACATCGACCTGATGCACGCGACGCGCGAGGAGCTCGACGAGATCGCCGCCAGGGTCGCCCCACTCGCCCGCAAGCTCGCTACCCGGCTGGCCGCGCGCCGGCGGCGGGGGAGGAAGGGCCGCCTCGACGTGCGGCGGACCATCCGCCGCTCGCTTGCCCACGGCGGGGCGCTCGTCGATCCGAAATGGAAGCCGAAGCGCATCTCGAAGCCGGAGCTGGTGCTGCTCTGCGACGTCTCCGGATCGATGGCGACGTTTGCGAGATTCACGATGCAGCTCACCTTCGCCATCGGGCACCAGTTCTCCAACGTGCGCTCGTTCGCCTTCATCGACGGAATGGACGAGGTGTCACGGTTCTTCGGACCGGGCACCGACTTTCACGACGCCATGGCGGAGATGTCCGCCCACGCCCGGCTGGTGCGCCGCGACGGGCACAGCGACTACGGCTCGGCGCTGACGACGTTCGCAGACGAGTTCATGGATGCCGTCACGCCGCGAGCCACGGTGATCATGACGGGTGACGCCCGCAACAACTACCGCGAGACCGGCATCGAAGTGCTGCACGCGATCGCCGAGAAGGCGCGGTCGCTGCACTGGTTGAACCCAGAGGCCCGCCGTTACTGGGACACGGGCGACTCCATCATGTCGACGTACTGGCCGCTGTGCGACGCAGTCCACGAGGTGCGGACGCTTCGCCA
>JBFFFX010000122.1:0-7758 GCA_041557775.1 Acidimicrobiia bacterium
TCGAACACCCCCGCGGCGACGCGGTCCGCAACCATGGTCACGCCAAGGACGGCGTGCCGCTGTGGTGGAAGATGCTGAGCCGCAACAAGCGGGCCATCACCCTCTATCTCGGCGCCCCCGAGGGTCAGGAGCTCCTGCTCCGCCTTGCCGCCGGCGCCGATGTACTCATCGAGAACTTCCGCCCCGGCACCCTCGAGCGGTGGGGGATCGGTCCCGAACGCCTTCACGAGGTCAACCCGGGTCTCGTGATCGCCCGCGTCACCGGCTTCGGGCAGTTCGGCCCCTACGCGACACGTCCGGGCTTCGGCACCCTCGCCGAATCGATGAGCGGGTTCGCCGCCCTGACCGGCGAGCCCGACGGCCCGCCGACGCTGCCCCCGTTCGGGCTGGCCGACGGCATCGCCGGTCTGGCCACCGCGAACGCGATCCTGGTTGCGCTTCGCGGTCGCGAGTCCACCGGGCGCGGCCAGGTCGTCGATCTCGCCATCATCGAACCGATCCTCACGCTGCTCGGCCCGCAGCCCACCGTCTACGACCAGCTTGGGCTCATCCAGCCGCGCACCGGCAACCGCTCAGTGAACAATGCCCCGCGCAACACCTACCTCACGCGGGATGGTCGCTGGGTCGCCGTGTCCACCAGTGCGCAGGCGGTCGCCGAGAGGGTGCTCCGCCTCGTGGGGCATCCGGAAGTGATCGACGAGCCGTGGTTCGCGTCCGGGCGTCAGCGGGCGCTGCATGCCGATCTTCTCGATGGCTACGTCGGTGAGTGGATCGGGCGACACGATCTCGACGAGGTGGTGGCGGCGTTCGAGGAAGCCGAAGCGGCCATCGCACCGGTCTACGACGTGTCTCAGGTCTTCGAGGATCCGCAGTACCGCGCGCTCGGCTCGATTGCGACCGTCGCCGACGACGAACTCGGATCGGTCCGCATGCAGAACGTCATGTTCCGGCTCAGCGAGACCCCCGGTGAGATCCGCTGGGCGGGGCGGCCTCTCGGTCACGACAATCACGAGATCTACGTCGATGAGCTCGGGCTCACCGAGGACGAGCTGGGCGACCTCCGCACGCAAGGAGTGGTGTGATGGATTCGAGCGATCTGACCACGCGGCGCGTCGTCGATCTCGCCCAGCCGTGGCACCGGGGCATGCCGGTGTCTCCCAACCATCCGGCGTTCGAGCTCGCGCTCCTGCGCCGGCACGGCGACATGATGCGGCCCGACGGGGGCTCCGCCGCCAATGAGGTCATCGTTATGGGCGGCCACGTCGGTACCCACATCGATGCGCTGTGCCATGTGTCGCACGACGGGCTCCTCTACGGCGGGATCCCGGCCGGGGATGTCACCTCGAACGCCGGCTTCAGCCGCCACGGGATCGAGACGGTGGCCCCCATCGTGTGCCGTGGGGTGCTCCTGGATGTCGCCGCAAGCCAAGGCGTCGAGGTGCTCCCACCCGGCTACGAGATCACGGTGGCGGATCTCGAAGCGGCCGCCGACTTGGGCGGCGTCGCCGTGGAAGAAGGCGATGCGGTCCTCATCCGCTCAGGGTGGGCGACGCTGTGGGGCGACCCGGACGCGTTCCGAGGCCAGCGTGCCGGTGCGCCCGGACCCGGCGAGGCGGCCGCGGAGTGGCTGGCGGCGCGTCGAATCCGTCTCGCCGGGGCTGAGACGATCGCATTCGAGGTCGTGCATCCGGGTGCGGGCCACGCCACGTTGCCGGCGCACCGCGTACTCCTCGTCGAGTCGGGGGTCCACATCATCGAAGTGATGAACCTGACGGAACTGGCCGAGAGCGGTGCGCACGAGTTCGTGTTCGTGGCGAGCCCGCTCAAGCTCGTCGGCGCCACCGGCTCCCCGGTGCGGCCGCTCGCGATCCTCGATGACTGAGACCCTCGCCCAGGCCCTCGGCCGGTTCGCCTCCGATCACACCGCCTCTGGTCTCGCCTCGGAACTGCACCGCGACGTGGTGAATCGTCTCGTCGATCTCGTCGGCGTGGCCCTGGCCGCGGCGGGTGACCCCACCGTCGACGCCGTGGAATCCACGGTCGCTTCGTGGGGCGGCGCGGCGCAAGCGACGGTGATGAGCAGCGGCCGGAGGCTGCCGGCGCCGAACGCCGCGCTCGTCAACGGAACGCTGGCGCACGCGCTGGATTTCGACGACACGCACCTGCCCTCGATCGTGCACCCCTCGTCTTCGATCGTTCCGGCGGCGCTGGCCGTGGGCGAGGAGATGCGAGCCAACGGTCGCTCCCTGATGACGGCCGTGGGCATCGGCTTGGAGGTGTGCCTCCGGCTCGGGATGGCCTCCTACGATCGCGCCGCCCGCAACCATGTCTTCTTCGAGCGCGGGCTCCACGCCACGAGCATCCTGGGGGCTCTCGGCGCTGCGGTCGCCGCGGCGTGTCTGTACGGTCTCGACGCAGCCCAGATCACCAGCGCCATCGGAATCGCGTCCTCGATGGGCTCGGGTCTGCTCGAAGCCAACCGCACCGGCGGCACCGTCAAGCGCATGCACACGGGATGGGCGGCGCACTCGGGCGTCGCCGCAGCCCAGCTCGCCCGCAACGGCCTGACGGGGCCCCCGACCGTGCTCGAGGGCCGCTTCGGCTTGCTGCAGGCGTTCTCCGGTGATCGCTGGGACGCGGGCGTCGTCACCGACGACCTCGGGGTGCGGTGGGAGTTCCCCCGGGTGCACTACAAGCCGTACCCGACCAATCACTTCACCCATGCGGGCATCGACGCGGCCCTCGCCGCGCGGGCGCGCGGCATCGACACGGATGCGATCGTGCGGATCGAGTTGGGCGTGCCGGAGCCGACGCTGCGGACCATCGCCGAGCCGGCGGACGAGAAAGCGGCCCCTCGAACCGGGTATGCCGCGAAGTTCAGCGGGCCGTTCACCGTGGCCTCGGCACTCTCCGGAGGAGGTGGCCTCGGCGTGGGCCACGACGACTTCACGGACGTCGCGGTGCGGGACGACGAGCGGTTGCGGCTTGCGTCGGTCGTGACCTGCGTCGCCGACGAGGAGGCGTCGGCCCGGTTTCCCGAGGCCTTCGGCGGCGTGCTGCGGATCTGGACGGATGCCGGTCTCGTGTTCGAGCAACGCGTCGCCGACAGCCGGGGCGGGCCGGAGACTCCGCTCGCACCGGGGGAGGTCGACCACAAGTTCACCGACAATGTCGCTCGCACCCGCTCGGCCGGCGCCGCCCGCGACCTGCTGGCGCTGTTGCGCGACACGGCGTCCATCGACGATGTGAGCGCGCTCGCCTCCGCGTTCGCACAGCTTCGCTAGCCCCGCCGGCGCCGTCGTTGGCGCGGCCCTCTGGGGGCGGAACGACGCTCCCGGGCTAATCGGGATGGTCGGCGGCGAGCCGACGTGAGCGCCGCACGACCGCCTCGTCCACGATCGCCCCCCGGTCGTCGACGATCACCCCGCGGCCGGCAGCGAGGGCGGCGTCGTAGGCCGCGACCAGGCGCCGGGCCGCTTCGAGCTCGGCGGCCGACGGCGTGAAGACCTCGTTGATGACCTCGATCTGCGTCGGATGGATCGCCGAGCGGCCGGCGTAGCCCATCGCCGCCAGCCGGCGGGTCGACTCCCGTAGACCGTCCAGGTCCGGCAGATCGGTGTAGACCGGTCCTATCGGACCGTCGAGGTCCGCTGCGGCCGACGACCACACGAGCCAGGCCCGCGACGGAATCCAGGCTTGGTCGTCGGGGGCGGCATGCATGCCGAGGTCCGCTCCGAGATCGGCTTCGCCGACGGCGAGGCGGACGACTCGGGGATGTGCCGCGAGCGCCGGCGCCTCCAGCAAGCCCTTGCCGCTCTCGACGAGGGCCACGAGCCCGCCGTGGCGGATCGCGGCGGCGACCTGGTCGGCCAGCGCAAGCGTCGCCTTCGGGACGAAGACGATGTCGACCTCGATGCCCGCCAGTGCGGCCAGATCCGCATCGAGTTCGCCGGGTGACGCATTCACCCGTACCCCGACCTTCGTCTCGGCACGCAGCCCGGCAATCGCCTCGACGGCCGCGGTGCGCGCCGCGGGCTTGGCGGCCACGGGAACCGAGTCCTCGAGGTCGATGAGCACGAGGTCCGCCCCGCGCCGGCCGGCGCGGGCGATCATCGCCGGCCGGTCGCCGGGCACGTAGAGAACGCTGCGGATCATGCCGCTCATCGTAGGTGCGGATCGACCCCGGCTCCCGGAGATTCGGCTGCCGGAGGTGTCACTGCCGCGCCGCCGGGGCGCTCATCGCGGCTGTCCCGGGGCGCCTCGCGGGCCGCCGGGTGGGGCCGGTAGGGTGAACCTCGAACCCGCCCGCACCGCCCGAGGAGTTCCGATGAGCCACTACCTGCTTTCCGTCCACATGGTTCAGGACGCGGTGCCTCAGGAGCCCCCGACTCCCGAGCAGATGCGCGGCTTCATGGAGCGGGTCGTCGCCCTGGAGGCGGAGATGGACGCGCAGGGCGCCTTCGTGTTCGGCGGCAGGCTCGCCGGACCGCAGGAGGCGACGGTCGTCCGTTCCGACGAGGCCGGGGCGGTCATGACCGACGGCCCGTTCGCGGAGACGAAGGCGCACATCGGCGGTTTCTACATCATCAGCGCCGACGATCAGGATGCGGCGCTGGCGTGGGCGACCAAGGTCACCGATGCGATCGGTGCGCCGATCGAGGTCCGCCCCTTTGCGGCGAGCGGCCGCGTGGCCGATCAGATGGGCGAGATGCCCGGAGACTGACGGCGGCGCGCACGGGCGGCGCCGACCTGAGACTCAGAGGCGCCGGTCGACCTCCGCGAGGATCTCCCGCTCGAGTTCGATCGCCCGCTCCTCGAGCTCGCGGCCGCGGCGGAGGTATCCGTCCGCCGCCTCCTCGTCGGTGAGCCCGGGGGCGTTGATCCTGACGTTGAGGTTGGCACCCATGACGGCGGAGCGGGCGCACATCGCACCGACGCCGGCGTCCGAAACCGATGCGGCGAGGCCGATGGCGGCCATGGCGGCGATCACCTCCATCGAGGCGAGGGCGACCTCCATGACCTGCAGCGGAACCTCGATTGCGCGGCGGGTTGCGGCCTGGATGGCATCGTCCCGCGCCTCGGATTCCGCCGTGGTGCCCCGGGGCATCCCGAAGGCGGCCATGATCTCGTTGAAGGCGGCCGTGTCCGCATCGATGAGCCGCAGCAATTCTGCGTGGCATGCCTTGCCCTTCTCGGCCCAGTCGGAGAACTCCTCCCACCGTTCGTCCCAGCCCCTCTTGTGCGAGGACAGGTTGGCCACCATCGTGCCGAGGGCGGCGCCGAGCGCTCCCAGGGCCGCCGCGACCGATCCGCCGCCCGGAGCGACGGACTCCGAAGCCGTTTCTTCGACGAAGCGCTCGACGGACAGGTCCACGAGCCGCGAGGCGTCGGCGGCGATGGCGTACTCGATGATCTTCTCGTGCGGATCGAAGGCGGTCAGTTCATCGAGCCCGAGCGACTTCACGGCGATCTTGATGAGCTCGCGGTCGGAGACCCCCGTGGAGCGGTGCTGCTTGCGCAAGAAGTGGCGGCCGGCTTCGAGGACCGCGTCGAGCGGGATGAGCCCGACGAGCTCGGAGCCGGTGACCCGCATGCCCCGGGCTTCGGCCCGGCGGCAGACCTCGTCGAAGGCCACGTGCACCGGGGTGACGCCGATGTCGGTGAGGTTCATCGAGATCTGGGCGACGCCGTACTCGTCGATGAACCATCCGATTGCCTTCACCTTCTCGAGCGAGCCGGGGATCCACACCTGGTCGCCGTGCTCGTCGACGACGATCTCGCCGGTGAGCGGATTGCCCGCGCGCTTCAGCCTGCCGCGCTCGCGCACGTCGAAGGCGACTGCGTTGGCCCGGCGCGTGGACGTCGTGTTGAGGTTGATGTTGTAGGCGACGAGGAACCCCCGAGCCCCGACGGCCGTTGCCCCCGACTTGGGATTGAACGTCGCCGGACCGAAGTCCGGCTGCCACGCCGGGTCGGCGAGACGTGCGGCGAGCCCTTCGTACTCGCCCTTGCGCACGTCCGCGAGGTTGCGGCGCTCGGGTGTCGACGCGGCGTGCTCGTAGCAGTAGATGGTGAGGCCGAGCTCCTCACCGAGGCGCCGGGCCAGCTCCTGGGCGTGCTCGACGGCCTCTTCCATGGTGATGCCCGAGACGGGAACGAGGGGACAGACATCGGTGGCGCCGAACCGCGGGTGCTCTCCGGTGTGGTGGCGCATGTCGATCAACTCGGTGGCCGTGGCGATCGATCGGAACGCCGCTTCGACCACGTCGTCCGGCGATCCCACGAAGGTGACCACGGTCCGATTCGTCGCGGCGCCCGGGTCGACGTCGAGCAGTCTCACGCCGTCGACGGTCTCGATCCGGTGCGTGATCGCCTCGATGACGTTTCGGTCGCGGCCCTCGCTGAAGTTGGGAACGCACTCGATGAGTTTCCGCATCGGTGTCCTTTCGTGTCCCCGGCACCTTAGGAGCCGCGCGGATAGGGCATTCCGTGGTCTTGCCCGGCGAAGAGTTCTGTCCGCTCTTGCTCTCCGGGCGGGCCGCTCGGGCCCCGGCCTCGGCTACGGGCTCGCCCAGGAACTCGCCTATCCGCTCGAGTCCTTTGGGGACCGCGCATGAAACCGGACCCGCCCTCGTGCCATCCGCCCCTAGGCGGTGTGCCCGGCTCCGCGCAGCATGGAGAGTGTCCGATCCACTGCTTGGGAGCATCACCATGATCGCCACACCCTCGCCTCCGGTTCAGCTTGCTCGGGCGGTGTCGCTCGGCCTTCGCCGCCGGATCCACTTTCCCAGGGAAGACGTCGGCACCGTCTCGCCCGGACCCGGCGACGAGTTCTTGGTGTTCCGCAAGATGACGCTCGATCCCGAGGAGAACGAGCCCACCGCCCCGGGCGCGTACTCCACCGTGCGCTTTCGTTTCGCTCGGTTCTCGCCGCAGACCAATGTTCGGCTCTCGTTGATCCCCGTCGCGTTCATCGTCGCCCAACCCGGCTTTCGGTCGAAGACCTGGATGCTGGGACGCGACACCGGGCTGTTTCAGGGGGTGTACGAGTGGGTCTCGGTCGCCGACGCCGAGGCGTACTGGACGTCGTTTCCGATGCGGCTGATGAAGCGGCGGGCGATCGCCGGCTCGGTCTCGTACGAGATCACCACCGTGTCGCCCGCCGGAGTGGGGTGATGACGCCGAGTGCTGAGACCGATCGGGTGGCTCGACTGTGGTCGCCGGAGCCGCAGATCGACGCGGCCTTTGCGGCGGCGGTCGCCCATTGGCCGCACCTGGTGCGATCCGGCCGCGGCCTCGCCTTTCCTCTCCCCGGTCGCTACATCGCGCCGGGCGGCTTCTTCGACTGGTTCTTCTACTGGGATTCGTGCTTCGCGGTTCTCGGGTTGACGGTGTGCGGTCGATGGCGGCTCGCTCGAGAGATCGTGGACGGTCTGGTTGCCTCGGTCGAGGAATTTGGCTTCGTACCCAACTACAACTCGCAGGACGGCGTGTGTCGATCTCGCTCCCAGCCTCCGCTGCTCACCTCCGCAATCCGCGAGGTCTGGCCCGCCATCGCCGAGCGCAGCTGGCTGGAGCGGGCAGTCTCCGCGGCCGCCGTCGAGTACACGGGCTATTGGATGGCCGAACCTCACCTCACCGGCCTCGGTTTGTCCCGCTACGTCGATCCCACCGGCGAGGGCTGCAGCACGGTACCCGACACCCCTCATCATCGTGCGCTCGCCGAGTCGGGATGGGACAACACGACGCGTTTCGGCA
>JBFFFX010000123.1:0-7706 GCA_041557775.1 Acidimicrobiia bacterium
ATGAACACGGTCTCGGAGAAGCCGAGTTCGGCGGCGATGGCCTGCATGGCGGCAGTGGTCAACCCGTCGATGTCGGTGACGACGCCGAGGTGGTTGCCACCCTCGCCATGACGGGTGAAGACACGGAGCACGTCGCAGTTGCGTGGCATCAGAAGGCGAGGCTACCGGGTCGTACTAGCGTCGGCGCCGATGGACAGCATCACCGACGCCCTGGGTCTCGACGATCTCCTCGCCCAACTCGTCGTCGCGCTCGGGGCGGCGATGGTCCTCGGCAACGGCGCCGCGATCTGGATGCACCGAGCCGGGCGTGCCCCGAAGAAGGCGCAAGGCGAGTTCCGCGCCGCTCGCGCCTGGTGGCTGTTCGGCGTCGGTGCGCTCATCCTCGCTTGGGGTGTCGCCAGCCTGCTCGGCGGTTGACCCAATCCCGCGCTGCGCCTGGCGGGCCGACGGGGACGGCTCCGCGGCGCTACGGTTCGTCGCCGGCGACACGATCCGCGATCAAGACCTCGGTCATCTCGGGCGTGCTCACCATGACGTGGGCGCGGTCGTCGAGGAATCTGAGCTGCACGGTGGCCGGTTCCGCCAGGCCGATCGTCTGCACGTCGATCCGGAACGTGTTCTCGCCGAGCCACTCACCTCGCATCGCGACCGGAGGCTCGGTGTCGGTGAGGGCGAAACGGCCATCGATGCCGACGACGAACCGAACCCGATCGATTGCGTCGCTCAACTGCAGAACCACACCCTGATCACCCACCGCGACGACGAACGAGTCGAAGCCCAGGTCGTTCGGCCGGAATCGGTAGCGCACTCCCGAGATCTCTGCGGCGATCGCCGGCGGCTCGACGGTTCTGGGCTCGGGTCCGGCCGCGGCGAGCGCAACCGCCGCCGCAAGCTCGGCCTCGCCGCCGGAGTTCGGGTCGAGTGGATCGTCGGACAGGATCGCCTGCCGCACGATCTCACCGGTCAGGTTCGCCGGAGTGAGCGGCGCCGCGCTGGCGGTGACCACGACCAGCAGGTCGTGGGTGGGATCCACCACGACGTACTGCCCGCCGTGGCCTTGCGCCATCGCATACCCCAGCTTCGGCTGGACCCACCACTGGTACCCATAGCCACTCGAATCGGAGGGGCCTCCGATGTGGTCGGTCGTCGCCGCCCGGATCCAGTCTGCTGAGATCACCCGCCGGCCTTCCCAGAGTCCGTCGCGCAGGTAGAGGTAGCCCAGCTTCGCCATGTCCCCCCGCTGCAGGACGAGGTCGCTGAATCCGAGCGTGACGCCGTCAGGATCCGCCGGCCACTCGTACTCACTGATGTCCAGCGGGGCGAAGAGCGCTTCGGCTGCGAACTCGGACGCCGGCATGCCGGTCGCCTCGGTGAGGATCGCCGAGAGCAGGAACGTCGCCTGGTTGCAGTACTCGAAGCGCGCGCCCGGCTCCGCCGCCATGGGGAGTCCCAGGGCGTGGGCGGTCCAGTCGTCGCTCGCAAACATCGCGGCCAAGCCCTCGTAGTCGAATGCGGAATCGTCCCTGCAGTCGAGGCCCGACGACATCGTGAGGAGATCCTCGATCGTCATGGCCGCCTTGCGGTCGTCGATCTCCTCCGGGACGGCGTCCGTCAGGATGTCGACGACCGGAACGTCGACGCCGGCCAGGAGCCCGCGATCGATGGCGATCCCGATCAGCGTCCCGACGAAGCTCTTGCTCACGCTGTACAGGTTGTGACCGGTGTCGGGAGGGAAGGGATGGAATACGGTGTCGACCACGACATACCCGTTGCGGATGACGGTGAGGCTGTCGACTCCTCCGCCCTGCGAGAGGCGCTCCACGATTCCGGCGAGCGCCGCCGAGTCCATCCCCTGGCTCTCCGGCGTCATGACCTGCCACCCCTCGGTGGGCCACACGGACGGCTCCCCCGTCGATGCCGCGGTCGTCGTGACCGCGGCCGTCGTCGACGTACGGACGGGAACGTCCGCGGGCCTCTGGGTCGCGACGTCCGCATCGCCGCACGCGGACATCACCAGGATGAGGGAAGCGATGACCGGCCACCGGATTCGACGCGCCACGACGTCTCCTCTCCTACGCACGGCCGCTGCCGGGGGCCGTCGCGACCGGCGTACACGATCATCGTGACCGCCCCACTTGCACCGGGCCAGGGCCACCCGTCGCTGTTGCGTCCCCCCTTTTTTTGCCTCCCCGACCGGTTCGGCCGACCACCCCGCCGGGCTGCGTGGAGCCTTCTCGCCCATTCGTGCGCCCGGACGGCGGCGAAGGGCGTGCGGTACAATGACGCACCCCGCGGATGTAGTTCAATGGTAGAACACAAGCTTCCCAAGCTTGGAATGGGGGTTCGATTCCCCTCATCCGCTCCCCGAGCCGGCGGCCTTCCGCGTCACCTCCCACGCCGTAACCACCCCGTTTCCGCCGCCCGCCGCTGCCACAGCCGCCTCAGCCTCGAGTGCCAACCCCCAACGCGAGACCCACCGGGCCATCAATGAAGCAACAGCACGCCGAGGTGCGGCTGCGGTGCGCTCGGCGGGGTGGGCGTCGTCGCTCCGGAGCAGGTGGTCCGTGCGGCTTCTGATGCTGCAGGGCTGTGATGCCGATCAGTCTTGCCGGGACCGAAGGATCAGCTCGTGCAGTTCTCGGTTCCACACGGCGTGGACGTCGGGAGCGAGGTGGTTCGCCTGTCTGGGTGGGATCTCAACTCCGGCTTCGACGGCTGCGGCATTGAGATCGTGCAAGCGATCCGGCCAGCCTTCGGGCCACGGGTCTACGAGTGATCGCAACATCTGCAGGTCCCAATCCCAGTACCGCGCGTAGAGGTCGGGTGCGTCACCGCCGAGATCGAACCACTCCGCAAAGCTCTCCATCGTCGGGATCCACGCCCAGAACTCATCCACATCGCCACAGAACTCTCTGACGCCCGCTGCGATCTCACTCGACGTCGAGCGCGGATCGTCAGGCGAGATGTATCTCCAGACGCCGGCGATGAAGTCGTTGCTCGACGGGTCGATGTCGACGTCGGCTGAGATCGCGCTCCATGAGCGGCCGTCGTCGTCGGCCAGACCGATCCACATCAGCTCGGCATGGCCGGACCACGGAAGACTGGTCCACTCGGTGTCGACGAAGACCCGGCGTGTCATGGCCGGATGGTAGGTCTCTGCGGCGCACCTCCGCCCCAGCCGGCACTGGGGTGCCTCCACGGCTCCGGCGGACCTCTCGGGGCCGATGCTTCGCACTGCACGGCCTCGCAAGAGACGAATGCGGACAAGGTGCGGCCCGCACGTCGCCCTCCTACTCGCCATCATCACACCCCGCTTGGAGCGCGGAGTCCCCCCGAGATGGTGCGGATCGACGCACACGCCGGCACAAGGCACGCCACAGGAGAGGAAACAGATCCCGTCTGTCGCCGCGCGCGTTCAGTCCTGGTCGCGGAGGAAGGACTCGATCTCTTCGACGAGGTCGTCGGTGAGCGCCGGGTCGAAGTCGGCGGGAGAGGGAACCGAATCGCCGTCCTCTTCGAGATCGGCGACGTACTCCGCGAGGTCGTCGGAAGCTTCGACCGCGTCGGCCACCCGGCGGTCGAACTCCTCGGCGGCCTCCTTCAGCCGGCTCATGTCGCAGCGAAGGTGCAAGATGTCCCGTGCCCGGCCGGCGAGGGCGAGCGCCGCCTTCGGGTTGGGATTGGCGGCGAGATAGTGCGGTGTCGCCGCCCACAGGCTCATCGCCGGCAGACCCACTTCGCGGCACGCCTCTTGCAGCACGCCGATGATGCCCGTGGGGCCCTCGTAGCTCGACCGGGCGAGCTCGTAGCGGTCGATCACGTCGGGATCGGTGGCAGCCCCGACGACGGGCACCGGCCGCGTGTGCGCCACCTGTCCGATGAATGCACCGAGGAGCACGACTTCCTCGACATCCATCTCGGCGAGAACCTGCGTCACCTGGCGGGCGAAGGTCTTCCAGCGAAAGCTGGGCTCCTCGCCCAGCACCACCACGAGGTCGCGCTCGTCGGTCGGGTCCGGGAGGGCGAAGAACTTCGTCGTCGGCCACGTCAGGCGCCTCGTGCCGCCGTCGTCGATGCTCACCTCCGGCCGCCGCACCTGGAAGTCGAAGAACTCCTCCGGGTCGATGACGGCGAACGGCTCGGTGACGCCGGCCTGCGCCACGAAGTACTCGGCCGCACCGGATGCCGCGTCGCAAGCGTCGTTCCAGCCTTCGAAGGCCACGATGGCTCGCGGCCGCCGTAGTACTGGCTTGGAGAAGCGATGAATCGATTCCACAATTCCAGGCTACCGGCTTCCGCGGCCTTCTCTCAGAGGCCGAGCAGGCCGGCCGCGTTGTCGTGGAGCACGGCGCGGGTCACGTCTTCGCCGAGGCCGAGGGCCGTCCAATCACGCAGCCACTTCTCAGGGGTGATGAAGGGGAAGTCGGAGCCGAACAGCGTCCGGTCGGCCAGTTCGCGTGTGACGGCGTCGAGCAGGGTCTGGGGGATGTACTTGGGAGACCATCCGGACAGCTCGATCCAGATCGACGGCTTGTGCCGGGCGGCGGCGATCGCTTCGTCCTGCCACGGCCACGACGGATGGGCGGCGATGATCCGGAGGTCGGGCACGTGCGCCGCGAGCGAGTCCAGCAGCATCGGGTTGGCGAACCTCGTCTCGACGCCGCCGCCACCGGGGAGCCCTGCGCCGAGCGCGGTGTAGCCGGTGTGGAAGAGGCACACGAGCCCATGCTCGGCGGCGCGGGCGAACATCGGGCGCAGTGCCGGGTCGGCGGGATCGAAGCGCTGCGCCGACGGGTGGAACTTGATGCCTTTCAAGCCGAGATCGGCGATCTGGTCGACGCCTGCGATGTGGTCGGCTCGGTGCGGGTCGACGGATCCGAAGCCGATGAACACGTCGGGAGCCGTGGCGACCAGTGCGGCGACTTGTGTGCTGGTGAACGGTGGCAACCCGGTGGCGGTCCGGGCGTCCCAGCCGAGGAGGACGGCGCGACCGTCGAGCGAGCGGTAGTAGCCGGCCAGCTCGTCCACGCTCATCCGCGGCACCGGGCGACCGAAGCGTTTCTCCAACTCGCCGAGGTACGGCGCAAATGGTCCTTCGAGGTACTCCGGGACCGGCGGATGGCAGTGCATGTCGATGAAGTGCATGATGACTCGACGCTACGCCGCGAGGACCACCATCCGCCACCGGCGCCATCGGGTGGGGCCGCTCCGAGAGGATGATCAGCCGAGCCTCAGCCGCCGCCGGAGGTCAGCGGTGCGCCGCTTCCACGAGGCGGAACGACAGGCAGACGACCTCTGTGCCGTCGTCGACCGCAATGCCCTGGGCGCTCCAGTAGTGCCGGTGGTCCCGGTGCCAGTCCTCGACCGACTCCCAACCCTCGCCCTCGGCAACGGCGTGCGGAAGTGATACCTCGTCGAACCGGCAGCGGGCGACAGCCGTGATCTCGACCATGGCCACATAGCCGTCGGCGTCATCGACCAGGGCGAGTCGCTCGCCGACGTGCTCGACGACTTCGTCCTCCCGTGCGTACTCGGCCAGGAGTCCGGTGGTTGCCGTCTTGGCGCCCGAGAGCACGAGCCCGTTGAGTTGCGCACGGAACGAGCCGGGCGTTCCCAACGCCAGCGAGCTCATCCCTTCGACACGTGGCCAAGCCACTCGGCTACCTCACCTGCCCCAGCGGCGGAGGCGGAGGGAGTTGGTGACGACGCTGACGCTGCTGAACGCCATGGCGGCGGCGGCGATCATCGGGTTGAGCAGGCCGGCGGCGGCGAGGGGGATCGCCGCCGTGTTGTAGAAGAACGCCCAGAACAGGTTCTGGCGGATGGTCGTGAAGGTGGCCCGGGCGAGCCCGATGGCCGATGCCGCCAGCTTCGGATCGCCCGACATGAGCACGATGTCGCCCGCCTCGATGGCGACGTCGGTGCCCGAACCCACGGCCATGCCGAGGTCGGCACGGGTGAGCGCCGGGGCATCGTTGATGCCGTCTCCCACGAAGGCGACGACGGAGCCGCCGCTCTGCAGCCGCTCGACCTCGTCGGCCTTGTCCCCGGGAAGGACCTCGGCGACGACCCGGTCGATGCCCACCTCGGCGGCGATCGCCTCGGCGGTCCGCCGGTTGTCGCCCGTCAGCATCACGCTGGTCGCGCCCATCGCCTCGAGTTGGGCCACGGTGGCCGCCGACGTGCCCCGGACGGTGTCGGCCACCGCCAGCACCCCGCGGCTCTCGCCGTCCCAACCGGCCAGGAACGCAGTCTTCCCCGCCGACTCGAAGCGCTCGAGCAGCTCGAGGTGGCGGTCGGGAATCAGCATGCCTCGGTCGGCCATCAGCTTGGCCTTGCCGACGATCAGATCAACGCCGTCCACGGTGCCGGCGACGCCGCGGCCGGAGACCGCTTCGACGTGCTCCGGTGTAGTCAGCTCGACGTCGCGCTCCTCGGCGCCGAGGGCCACCCCCTTGCCGATGGGATGCTCGCTCGCCGCCTCCAGGGAACCCACGAGGTAGAGGAATCGCGCTTCGTCCTCGTCGACGGCGACGTCGGTGAGCGTCATCGCGCCGCGGGTGAGGGTCCCCGTCTTGTCGAACACCACCGTGTCGACGCCGCGGACCCGTTCGAACACCTCGGCGCCCTTGAACAACACGCCCAATTCGGCGCCGCGGCCGCTGCCCACCATGATGGCCGTCGGCGTGGCGAGGCCGAGGGCGCAGGGGCAGGCGATGATCAGCACGGCGACGCCGTTGCGGACCGCGGTGGCGATCTCGCCGGTGCCGATCAGCCAGCCGGCGAAGACGGCGAAGGCGATCACGATCACCACGGGCACGAAGACGCCGGCGACCCGATCGGCGAGCTTCTGGACCGGCGCCTTCGACGCCTGGGCGTCCTCGACGAGCCGCACGATCTGGGCGAGCGCGGTGTTGGGGCCGACCTTGGTGACCTCGACCTCCAGCCGTCCCTGCTGGTTGACGGTGGCGCCGAAGACGTCGTCTCCGATCTGGCGGTCCACCGGCACGGACTCCCCGGTGAGCATCGACTCGTCCAGCGACGAGCGGCCTGCGGTGATGACGCCGTCGGTTGGCACCTTCTCGCCGGGGAGCACGACCATCGTCTCGCCGGGACGGAGATCGAGGGGATCGACCATGACCTGCTCGCCGTCGCGGATGACCCGGGCCTGCTTGGCGCCGAGTTCGAGCAGCTTCACGATGGCTTGCGAAGCGCGGCCTTTCGCCCGGGCCTCGAAGTAGCGACCGAGCAGGATGAGGGTGATGATCATGCCGGCCGTCTCGAAGAAGACGGGGTGGTCGGTGAACAGCGCCCACACCGAGTAGCCCCAGGCGGCCAGCGAGCCCACCGAGATCAGCGTGTCCATGGTCGCGTCGAGGGCGCGTGCCCGCTTGAGCGCGATCTTGTGGAACTGGGCGCCGAACACGAACACCACCGGCGTCACGAGGACGAGCTGCCACACGCGGGCTGCCATGGTGTCCGGTCCCAGCATCGACAGCACCATCAGCGGGAGCGTGAAGGCGGCCGCCAGCGCCACGTTCCGCCGCTGGTAGCGCACCTCCTTGGCGTACCGGGCGACGGGGGTCTCCCGCTCCTCGCCCGGGGCGACCGGCCGGATCTCGTAGCCCAGCTTGGCGATGGCCGCCTGGAGACCGGCCACGTCGGTGCCGGGGGCGACGGCGGCGCGGGCCTCTTGGCCGGCGAAG
>JBFFFX010000124.1:0-7611 GCA_041557775.1 Acidimicrobiia bacterium
GCTCGATCACGCCTTGGCGAGGATGGCTCCGTAGACGAACCCCAGCGGACCCATCCTCCAGGTCTCCTCGAGCCGCAGCGGACCGCCCGAGAACATCACTTCGGGGGGCGGCAGCTTGTCGAGGCTCTCGTGGAGATAGCGGTACTCCCCCGAGGCTCCCGCAAGCCGGCCGACCAGCGGCACGACGACTCGCGTGCCTGCCCGGTGGATGCCTGCGGCAACGCGGTTGCGCGGGCGACCCAAGTCGACGATGCCCGCCTTCCCGCCCGGTCGCAGCACGCGGGCGATCTCGACGAGCGTCCTGGCAACCGAGTCGAGGTTGCGGAACACGTACGCCGAGAACACGGCATCGAAGGAGCCGTCGGCGAAGGGCAGCACCTCACCGACGGCGACCACACGACCCGCGGCCGAGTTGCGACCCAGCATCTCGGGCGCGGGGTCGAGGGCGACCACGGTGCGGCTGCCGAAGGCCGGGTTGGCGGCGCCGGTTCCGGCACCGAGATCAAGGATGCGGCCGGGCGGAAGACGGTCGATGGCGGACCGGCGCCATGCCTGGTCGCGGCCCAGCGACAGGATCGAGTTGATGCGGTCGTACTTCTCCGCGATGTCGGAGAAGACTGCGCCGTTCGACATGCCGGTACTCAGCCGCCGATCCGGTCGAACGGCACATAGGGCAGCAGGGCCTCGGGGACGCTGATCGAGCCGTCCGGCTGCTGGTGGTTCTCGATGATCGCAATCAGCCAGCGGCCGACCGCGATGGCCGTGCCGTTGAGCGTGTGGACGAACCGGTTGCCTTGTTCCGAGCGGTAGCGAACCTTCAGCCGTCGCGCCTGGAAGTCGGTGGTGTTCGACGTGGACGTGATCTCCCGATACCGCCCCTGTCCCGGGAACCACGCCTCGATGTCGTACTTCTTCGCCGCCGAGGCGCCGAGATCACCGGCGGCCACGTTGACGACTCGGTACGGAATCTCGAGTGCTTGGGCAAGCTCCTCCTCGCGCGCCAGCAAGAAGTCATGCTCGTCGCGAGAATGCTCCGGCTCACAGAACGTGAACATCTCCACCTTGTCGAACTGGTGGACCCGGAAGATGCCCCGCGTGTCCTTTCCGTACGTGCCCGCTTCACGACGGAAGCACGACGAGAAGCCCACGTAGCGGGCCGGGAGATCGGCGGCGTCGAAGATCTCATCGGCATGCATCGCGGCCAGCGACACCTCCGAGGTGCCGACGAGGTAGAGATCGTCCGCCTCGACCGCGTACACCTGTTCACGGTCGCCCGGGAAGAATCCGGTGCCAAACAGCGCGTGCTCGCGTACCAGGACGGGTGGCGCAACCGGCGTGAACCCATGGGGCTCGAGCTGATCGAGCGCGAATTGCACGAGCGCGAACTCGAGCCGCACCATGGGGCCGAGCAAGAACCCGAACCGACTGCCCGAGACCTTGGCCGCCCGCTCAATGTCGAGGAAGCCGTGCTGCTCGCCCAACTCGACGTGGTCCTTGGCCCACGGCATGTCGGCGATGGCGCCGACGGTGGAGATCTCGGCGTTGTCTTCCTCGGTGAGACCATCAGCCGCAGTGGGATCGGTGATGTTGGGCAGCGTCACCCACACCGCATCGAATGCGTCGTCGAGGTCGTCGGCCTCGGCCAGCGCGGCCTTGTACCGCTCGGCGATGTCGGCCGCCTCGGCGATCGCCGCCTCTCGCGCGGCGCCGTCCAGACCCGGAATGCTCTTCCCGATCTCCTTCTGGCGAGCCCGCAACTCCTCGGCGCCGCTGCGCACTTCACGGCGGTTGCGGTCGAGGTCGACGAGAGCCGGCACGTCGACATCGAGACCGCGGCGCTGCAACGACGCGGTCAACACATCTGGGTCATGGCGGAGGAGGGCGACATCGATCACAGTGGACGATGTTACCGAGAGCGTGACCTCACCTGGCCAGAGCCCGGTCGATGGCAGCGTGCTCCTCGGGCGAGAGCTTCTCGGCGCCACGGCCGCCACGCACCTGCTTGGCGAAGAACAGAGTCTCGCCGCGCCCGACGAGCACGGTGAGCACCATGCCGTCGCCGACTCGGTCGAGCAGAGCGATCGCCCGCGAGAGGTTGCCGGTGATGTCACCGAACGCATCGAAGCTGACCACTCCTAGGTGGGAGATCGCATGGGGGAGCGCTGCCTCGACGGATTCCAGGCGCGGCTGCATGTTGGCGAGCAGCGCCTCGGCAGCAGCCAGGTCCGTGTCCATCTCCCGCAACAGCCCGACGATGTCGCCGTCCTTCGGTACGGCGCGGAGGCGTCGCCGCAGACCGGCGACCTGCACGGTCAGGATCAAGGAGACCAGGAGGGCGGCGGAGGCGATGGCGACGGCTGTGACGATCATCGTGCGTTGGTGGCGAAGACGACTTCCCACACGTTGTTGTCGGGCTCTGCATCATCGACGATCGACACCGACACCTGCAAGGTGTAGAGGGTCTCGGGCTCGAGGTTGAGGCTGGCGAACTCCAGCGGCTTGGAACTCCCTGGTTCGAGCGCGGCGATGAACCGCCGCTCCAGGAACGGCTCGACTCGCTCGGCGCCACCCACCGCGAGAATCAGCGTCACCTCGATCTCCTCCTGCAAAACGTTGCCCGCGTTCGTCACGATGGCGGTGACGTCGAACGTGTCCGAGAACGGCAGCACGGCCACACCGTTGCGATCTCCCGTCGGCTCCGGCAGCGTGTTCGCCGTCACCGAGACGTCGTGACGCTCGCCGAAGCTCCTGCGCAGCCGGAGCCGGCGGGCGACACTCTCCACGTCGGTGGGATCCTCACCGTCGATGAACGCGACCTGGGGAAAGTCGGGCGGCGGAACGTCCGTCTCGAGGAGGAGTACCCCTTCCCGAAACGAGGCGTAGGCCTGATCCCCGATCCGGAGCTGCATGACCGCTTCGACGAAGGCGGGAGGCGGCGTCACTGCGTCGTCCGGTTGCTCCATCACCTCGACCACCGCCTCGTCGAGCGAGTCGATCCCCTGGTGCCACGCCCCTACGGCCACAGCCATGAAGCCGTGGAGCTCCGCGGCAGCCCGCGTCACTTCGGCCTCCTCGAGAAGGTCCGCAAGCTCCGAGGTCTGCTCCCCCAACAGCTCGATTCGAGCGACGATCTCCGGGCGATCGGTGCTGACGAGCGAGCCGAACAGATCGCGCAACGTCTGAGCCACGACGAGCTCCTCCTGCACGATCTCGTCGACGAGGCCGAGATAGTCGAGCGTTTGCCGATTCTCGGTCCGATAGCGAACGGCGAGCACGATCAGAGAGACCATGACGGCGAGCGTGAAGAACAGGGCGAGTCGCCGCCGCCGGCGGGCGCTCCTCTTGAGGACGAGAGAAGACGTGGTCATGCGTACTTGGGAGGAGGGGGGTTCGCCCCTCTCTCTTTCGCTCCTTCGGGAGCCGGAACGGTGGCCCGCCCCGGTAGTGGGACGGGGAAACAACAATCGCCGATCTGCCCACTCCGGCTCCGGGACTGGTCTACCACAGGAGGAGCGCGCTCGGCCACTGTTGGTGGGCGAGGAGGGACTTGAACCCTCACGAGTGTTACCTCACAGGAACCTGAATCCTGCGCGTCTGCCAATTCCGCCACTCGCCCAGATGGGACCGCGATGGTACCAGCGAGACGGAACTCTTCGTCCACCGCAACTGCCGGAGACACGGCACAGCGGCGCCGGTCTCGCTCGGCGAACGGTCGGCGACGGACGTTCGCACAGTTCGTTCGTACAATCCCGACCGTGGGACTGGCTCGGAAACTCGAACGGCGGCTCGAGATGCTCGTCGACGGCTTGTCGGCGGCGATCTTTCGCGGAGGCATGCATCCGGTGGATCTGGCCGGGCGATTGGTCCGCCAGGCCGATCTGCTCGTCACCGAAGGACCCGCCGGCGCGAGCGTCCCCAACCACTTCATCGTCCTCGTCAACCCGAGAGATCTCGCCGCAGATGTCGATCGGCAGGCGCTGGACAGGGAGCTCGGCCGGGCGCTCGCGGCTACCGCTGCGGAGCGAGGGTGGAGAACCGGCGGCGAGGTCTCGGTCAACGTCGCGTCAGACCCAGCGGTCAACGTGGGATCGATCGGGTGCACCACAGACACGGTGCCCGGACCCATGCCGGCATGGGCTCAGCTGATCGACGCGCTCGACGGGTCCGTGTACGAGATCGGTGACAATCGCGCCCTCGTCGGCCGGTCGTCGAAGGCCGACATCTCGCTCCCCCAGGCCGAGGTCTCGCGCCGTCACGCCGTCATCTACCGGCGCGCAGGTGGCGTCTGGATCGTGGACCTCGGTTCGGCGAACGGCACCATCGTCAACGGCGTGAAGGTCGACGGTGAGCCCATGGCGCTGCGCACCGGCGACCAGATCGTCCTCGGAAGCGCTACCTTGACGCTGCGATTCATCTGACCACGAGCAGAGCACGCCATGCCCGCACTGTTCCTCAACCTGCTGAAGCTGATCTTCATCGCACTGATCTACCTCTTCCTGTGGCAGATCGGGCGCTCGATCGGCGCGCATGTCGGACCGGCCACCTCGGCCCGTCCTGCGAAGCGGGCGAGCGAGATGGTCGTCGTGCGCTCGGAGACGTTGAGCGGGCTGCGCTTCCCCATCGGGACGGGCTGCACGGTCGGACGAAGCGCCGACGCCGATGTCGTGATCGACGATCCCTACGCGTCAGAGTTCCACTACCGCATCACCGTCCACGACGGGAGTCCGGTGTTGAGCGACTTGGGCAGCACCAACGGCACCTACGTGAACGGGCGCCGCGTCACCGTACCTACCGGACTCGGCCGCGGTGACTCCATCCAGATAGGGAATACCATCCTGGAGATCCGATGAAGTACAACTGGGCAGTCGAGAGCCATGTCGGTCTGATGCGGGAAGGCAACGAGGACGCCTTCGCTCCGGCAAACGACGGAGCAGCGGAGGGACCCGTGATCATCGCCGTCGCCGACGGCATGGGCGGCCACATCGCCGGCGAGGTTGCGAGCGGCCTCGCGATCGCCACGGCGACCGAGGCCGACGCCGCCACCGGTCCCAGTCCCGCGGTCCGCGTGCATCAGGCCAACCTCGCCGTCATCGAGGCGATCGTCGATGACCCGCGCCTCGCCGGCATGGGAACGACACTCACCCTCGGCCTGTTCAGCGCCGATGGATCGCTCCGCATCGGCCACGTCGGCGACTCCCGCGCCTACCTCCTGCGCGACGGTGAGATGACCCAGGTGACGACAGACCACACCGTGGTCGCAGCCCTGGTCGCCGGCGGTCACATCTCGGAGAGCGAGGCGAGGGACGACCCGCGGCGGCACATGGTCACGCGTTCCATCGGTATGCCGGACCTCACGGTCGACGAGGAGGACGTGCAACTCGAGCCCGGCGACCGGGTGCTGCTGTGCAGCGACGGGCTCACGACGATGATCGAGGACGACGAGGTACGGCGGATTCTCATGGAGGCCGACAGCCCCCCGACGGCGGCGTGGCGCTTGATCGATGCGGCCAACAACGCCGGGGGGCTGGACAACACCACCGTCGCAGTGGTGGACGTCGCGGCATGACGCGCAACGCCGAGGCGTCTCTCCTCGCCTCAGCAGCCGTGCTGGCCGCGCTGGGCGTGGCCCTGGTGAACTTCGCCTCCGGCGTCGGCTTCGACGCCCAGGCAGCCCTCACGTTTCTCGTGTTCGGCCTGGCGTTCGGTGGGGTGCACCTCGCGCTGCGCCGTTGGGCGCCGACGGCGAACCCATATGTGTTCCCGATCGCCGCGTTCTTGACTGCGATCGGGTTCATCGAGGTGTACCGACTCGACCGGGACCTTGCGGCGATCCAGCGCTGGTCGCTGCTGATCGCAGGCGGGTTGGCGGCGTTCGTCCTGTTCGCGCTGCGAGACGAGGGTGTCGCCGCATTGCGCCGCTTTCGCTACATCTTCCTGCTGCTGGCCGTCGGACTGCTGTTGCTCCCCCTGCTCCCGGACGACTGGCCGCTACACGGCGCCGAGGTCTTCGGCTCCCGGCTGTGGGTACGCGTCGAGCTGCCCTTCGGCGACCGCACGCTGAGCTTCCAGCCGGGCGAGGTCGCCAAGCTCTTGCTGACCGTCTTCCTCGCTTCGTATTTGGCCGACCGCCACCTCGCCATGGCGGCAGGGCGCCAGATCGGACGAATGCGCATCCCCGACCCCCGCCACCTGTTCCCCGTCGTCATCGCAGCCGCCGCCAGTTTCTTGGTCCTGATCTATCAGCGGGACCTCGGCGCATCCCTGCTGCTGTTCGTGCTGTTCGTGGGCATGATGTACATCGCCACCGGGAGAGCTGCGTACTTGGTCACCGGGGGAACGCTGGTGGCGATCGGCGGCATCGTCGCCTACCGGGCGTTCGACCACGTCCAGCGCCGCGTATCCGCCTGGCTCAGCCCATTCGACGACTTCACCGACACCGGATACCAGATCGCCCAGAGCCTGTTCGCGCTCGGGAGCGGCTCCCTCACAGGCTCCGGCCTCGGCTTGGGTCGTCCGGATCTGATCCCTGCAGCAGCCACGGACTTCGTGTTCGCCGCGGTCGGCGAGGAGATGGGTCTGGCTGGATCGATCGCGGTGATCACCGGTTACGCCCTGCTCATTGCCGCCGGATTCGGGATTGCACTCCGTTCCCGTGACGTGTTCCGCAAGTTCCTCGCGGCCGGGCTGACCTTGGTCATCGGGGTGCAGGCTTTCCTCATCATCGCCGGTGTGACACGACTCCTGCCGGTCACCGGGATCACGCTGCCGTTCATGTCGTACGGCGGATCGTCGCTGCTGGCCAATATGGTGCTCATCACGCTGCTGGCGCGCATCTCCCACGGAGAACGCACGTGAACGGTCCCATCCGCCGCCTGGCGGCAGCGCTCTTCGCCGCGATGGTCCTCCTGGTGGCCTCGGTCACCTGGCTCCAGGTGGTGCGTGCCGATGCCTACCGCGACGACCCGCGCAACAGCCGGGTCCTGGCAATGCGTGTCGGGCGCGAGCGCGGCACGATCATCACCGCAGACGGAACGGTGGTGGCCACCTCGACGGCCGACCCGGACGACCCCCAGGTCTTCCGACGCGAGTACCCGGAAGGTGAGCTCTATGCGCATATCGTTGGCTACTCAACAGTGCTTTTCGGCGACAGAGGACTGGAGTCGACCCGCTCCAACGAGCTGGTGTCCGTGCGCGACTCCACGATCTCGGGAGTGCTGAACGCCATCCTGGGCGGGGATCTCCGGCCGCGGGGCCTGCGTCTGACGATCGACCACGAGCTGCAGCAGACGGCGTATGCCGCGCTCGAAGGGCAGATCGGCGCGGTGGTCGCCCTCGATCCGCGAACCGGCGCGGTACTTGCAATGGCCTCCAATCCGACCTTCGACCCGAACGGATTGCTGGGCCTCGACGCCGCTCCCGCCGGGAACGCCCTCGACACCGATCCCGACGAGCCGCTGCTCAATCGCGCGGCGCAGGCTGCCTACAACCCGGGATCGACCTTCAAGACCGTAACGGCCGCGGCCGCCTTGGAAGCGGGGTTCGCCGGTCCGGCGACGACCTTCGCCGATCCCGCCGAGTTGGCGCTCCCCGGCTCGACCGCGACGATCCGGA
>JBFFFX010000125.1:0-7610 GCA_041557775.1 Acidimicrobiia bacterium
GAGCAGACGCGCGAGATCGGCATCATGAAGGCGGTCGGGGGAAGCCGGCGTGCCATCACGAGGTCCTACCTCCTCGTCGCCCTGCTCCTCGGCGGAGCCGGAACGATGCTGGGCATCGTTGCGGGGGTGTTCCTCAGCAACTTGCTGGTCGGCTTCGCCGGGCGTCAGTTCTCCGGCATCGAGGCGGGTTTCGGGCTCCCACTTTGGGTGCTGGCCCTCAGCCTGGTCGTGGGGCTCGGGGCGACGATGCTCGCTGCATTGCCGGCGATTCGACGGGCGACGGGCCGCCCGGTCCGTGAGGCGATCGTCGACCACGGCGTCGCGTCCTCCTTCGGCTCCGGCGCGCTCGATGCGTTCGTCGAGCGGGCCCGCTTCTTGCCCCGCAGCTTCCGTTTCGGGCTCCGCAACACCGCCAGGCAGAAGACCCGCAGTGCGGTGACCGGCGCCCAGATCGGCTTTGCCGTCGGCACCTTCCTCGGGTTCCTCGCCCTCGGCATCACCGTGCAGGACGTCGCCGCCGGAACCGTCGACGCCGAAGGCGGCGACATCAAGGTGTCGGGGGCGCCCGATGCCGCCGAAGTGCTCGCCGGCGTGCCGGGGGTCGACGCAGTGATACCCGTCTACTACACCGACGTCGGCATCGCGGGCACGAGCTATCCGCTGCAAGGGCAGACACCACCTGCGGTTGCGCTCCATGACGAGCTCGAGGCGGGACGCTGGTTCACGGAGGACGAGGAAGCCGGTGCCGGCCTGGTCACCGTGCTCGGCCCGGCGCTCGCCAAGACGCTCGGTGCAGAGGTGGGGGATGTGGTCACCGCCGACACGATGGCGGGGACGCCGCTGCCGCTCGAAGTGGTCGGGATCGACTCGATCATGGTGAACGACGGCAACATGCTGTACACACCGGTGTCGACGGCTGCGCTGTCCGGAGACGGGGTCGCACCGACCACGTACTACGTGCTCACCGCGGACTCGGCCGATTCCTTCGTCGATCGTGTCGCCGCCCAGATCCAGGGTGCCCTCGCCCGCACCGAGATCCGCGCCAACATCGAAGTCCGGTACGTGGAGCGGGAAGCGACGCTGTCGTCGAACCGCACGATCCTGGCCCTGCTCATGATCCTCGGCATCCCGGTCATCGCCATCGGCATGATCGGTCTGGTCAACACCATGACCATGAACGTGATCGAGCGCACTCGGGAGATCGGCATCCTCCGCTCCATCGGGGCTCGGGCCCGCCACATCCGGCGGATGATCCGCGCCGAGGCGCTGATTCTGAGCGTCCTCGGGTGGGTCGCAGCGATTCCGATCGGCTACGCCGTTGGCTCGCTGCTCACGTGGCTGCTCAGCGACGGCTTCGGGGTCGACTTCACGCTTCGGTTCCCGATGTGGCCGCTGCCGGTCGCCCTCGCCGCCACCCTCGTGCTGGCGACGCTCGTGGTCCGGCTCCCGGTCCGCCGGGCCGTGAGGCTGCGCCCGGGCACCGCCCTCCGCTACGAGTAGCCGGCAGCCGAGCCGGGGTCCGCGTCGGTGTGGTTCGTGTCGGGGTCACCCCCGTTGCCCGCGTCGCGGCGAGCCGCCGAGGCGAGCCGGAAGAACAAGAACGACCCAGCCGCCAGAGCGGCAGCAAGGATGGCGACCACCCAATATCGCCCGTTCGGGAACAGCGCGACGAGTACCACGAGCATCAGGGCCAGTGCGGGGAGCAGCAGTGCCATGACGAAGGCCCGCGGCGAACTGAACCCGCGACTCTGCCCACGCCGGCGGCTCACCCCGGCCCAGATGAGGAAGGCGAATCCGGCAACGAGGACGGCCACAGACCAGAAGAAGACGAGCGCCGCCGAAACACCGAGGGCCTCCTCGCCGCCGTCGTGGAAGTCCAACGAGGCGATGAACGTGGCGCAACTGCCCCCGCCGACCAGGATCCCAACCGCGATGAGTATCCCGCCGACACTGGCGATCTTCCGGGAGCGCTCAGAAGAGGTCATCGCAGCCTCCTTTCCCCTCCACGGTGCCCACATCCCACCGCCCGGCGCCAGAGGCGAACGGCGCCGCATGGTCCCGGTCGCAAGCCCTGCCGGCGCCGGGATCAGGACTTGATCCGCGTCATCCCGGGGTCGTACATGGGGCGGAGCGAGGCAGCGGCCGGGTAGCGGGTCCCGGCGATGTCGACCTCCCACTCGCCGGCGTCGAGCCAGGCCTGCGTGAGGGGCTCGCCTGCCTCGATCATCGCCAGCCCCACCGCCCCGCCGAGGGTGAACCCGTACGACGCGGCGCGGACATAGCCCACGGGGACGCTGCTGCGGTGCACGACCTCGGCGTGGAACATCAGCGGCTCGGGATCCGTCACGAGTATCTGGACGAGGCGCCGGGTGAGCGGTCCGGCAGCCCTGCGGTCGGCCACGGCGTCGCGACCGAGAAAGCCGCCCGGCTTGGCGAGGTCGACGGCGAAGCCGAGGCCCGCCTCCAGCACGCCGTCGGTGTTGTCGATGTCGTGCCCGTAGTCGCGGTAGGCCTTCTCCATCCGCAGGCTCGACAGCGCCTTGAGGCCGGCGTGGCGGAGCCCGAACGGCGCCCCGGCGGACACGAGGCGGTCGTAGACGTGGCTCGCCTGCTCGGAAGGGACGTACAGCTCGTAGCCCAGCTCACCGACGTAGGTGATGCGGATGCACAGCACCCGAGCGAACCCGATGTCGATCTCGCGTGCCGTGCGGAACGGAAACGCCTCGTCGGACAGGTCGGCCGAGGTTACGGCCTGCACGACCTCGCGGGCTCGCGGCCCCTGCACGTTGATCTGGGCGTACGCCCCGGTGACGTCGGTCGCAACCGCGAGCATGTCGGCGGCGGCGTGGCGGCGCATCCACGTCGCGACGTGGCGATGCGCAGTGTCGGTGGCGACGACCCAGAACCGGTCATCGTCGAGCTTGGTCACGGTGAGGTCCGCCTCGAGCGTGCCGGTCTCGTTGAGCCACTGGGTGTAGGTGATCCGGCCCGGCTCCCCATCGACGTCGTTCGCCGAGATCCAGTTGAGCAGCCGACCTGCGTCTCTGCCCTGGACCAGGAACTTCGACATGAACGACATGTCCATCACGATCACGCCGTTGCGGGCGGCTTCGTGTTCGTCCCGCCAGTACGGGAACCAGTTCTGCCGCCCCCACGACAGCTGCTCCACGACCGGATCGACGCCCTCCGGCGCGTACCAGTCGGGGCTCTCCCATCCGCTGACGTCGCGGAAGTGCGCCCGCTGCTCCGCAAGCCGGTGGTGCAGCGGCGAGAGCTTGGCATTACGCGCCGTTTCCATCTGCCGCGTCGGATAGTGCGGTTGATAGACCAGGCCGAGCGATTCGACGGTGCGCGTCGCCCGGTACTCCCGGTTGGCCTGATAGGTGTGCAGCCGGTCGATGTTGAACCCGGTGACATCCACGGTGGGCCGGCCGTCGACGATCCACTCAGCGACCACTTTGCCGAGGCCGCCTCCGGTGAGGATGCCGATCGAGTTGAGACCGGCGACGACGAAGTAGTTGCGCAGCTCGGGTGCTTCGCCCACGATCGGCTGTAGATCGGGCGTGAAGCTCTCCGGGCCGCAGAAGAACGTTCGGATCCCGGTCTCCTCGGCGATCGGGACGCGGCGCATCGCCGTCTCGACGTACGGCCCCATCCGCTCCCAATCCGGCGGCAGCGAGCCGAAGGAGAAGTCCTCGGGTACCCCGTCGAGGCGCCACGGAGCGCACACCGGCTCGAAGAGGCCGATCATCAGCCCGCCGACCTCCTCCCGGTAGTAGCCGTAGGACCCCGGGTCCTCGATCACCGGCCACTCCGCCGACAGTCCGGGGATCTGCTCGGTGATGAGGTAGTAATGCTCGGCGGCCTGCAGCGGAATCGTCACGCCGGCCGCCTCGCCGAGCTGGCGAGCCCACATGCCGGCGCAGTTGACGACGTACTCGGCCTCCACGTCGCCGTGGGGCGTCCGCACCCCGGTCACCGCGCCGCCGTGCTGCAGGAAGCCCGTCACCGGCACGCCCTCGACGATCGTCACTCCGCGCATCCGGGCGCCCTTGGCCAGCGACATGGTGGCGTCCACCGGATTGGCCCGGCCGTCACCCGGTACGTAGAAGCCGGCGAGGATGTCGTCGGTGCGGGCAAGGGGGAACAGCTCCGCCACCTCCCGGGCGGAGATCTCCTCGACCTCCACCCCGCAGTACCGGTTGAACGCCGCCACCCGCCGGTACTCCTCGAGACGATCCGGCGTCGTGGCCAGCTCCACGAATCCGACGGGGGTGAAGCCGGTGGCGAGCCCCGTCTCCTGCTCGAGCCGGCCATAGAGATCGCGGGTGTACCGGCGCATCTCCGTCGAGGTCTCGGAGGTCGAACCGAACGTGACGACCAGCCCGGCGGCGTGCCACGTCGTACCCGACGTGAGCCGGTCGCGCTCGATCATGAGAACGTCGGTCCAGCCGAGGTGCGCCAGGTGGTAGGCGACGCTGGAGCCAATCACCCCGCCACCCACGACGACGACTCGGGCACGGGAAGGCAGCGCCGGGTTCGGTCCGGTTGCGGCCGCGGGACTCATCATCGGTCATGCTGGCAGCAGATCGCTTGCGCAGCGAGCCGGCGGCACCGCGACGAGTGCGGGACCTAGGGTGTTCTCGGCGGGAGGGGGTCACGTGGTACGAGCAGCGTCTGCATCCGAGTCCGGCTGGGCGCGCCGGCTCGGCGAGAGCATGGTGTCGATCGCCGACGTTGAGGGCGATGACCACGAACACGCCCGATCCAAACGGCTGCTGGTCGGCGTGCTGTGGGTGTCGCTACCGGTATCCATTGCGTCTGCCTTCCAGATGGCCTTCGTGCTCGACGCGCCGCCGGCGGCATTGGTGATCGGCTCGGGTCCCGTCACGGCCGCCGGATCACTCGTCGCCCTGTGGCTCCGTCCAACGGTGTTTCCCGGGATCATGCATCTCCTGGTCGGTGTGGTCGTAGCCATCTCCGCCGCACTCACGGTGATGGCGGGGGGCCTGCTCGACTCGGGCTTCAACGCCGTCTGGGGTTTCCTCGGTCTGCTGGGGGCCGTGGCGCTCTTCGGGGATCGCCGGGCGACATGGTGGTTGTGGGTCTTCATCGCGAGCCAGATCGCAGCCCTCGTCGCCGCAGCCGAAGTGGCGCCCATCTACGAGATGCCGAGCCCGGAGTACACGGGCACCTTCAACTTGGTGGTGGTCGTGATCTTCGTCTTCCACTTGATGCTCTACTACGTGCGCCAGCGGGACGTGCTGCTCCAGCGGTCGGACCGACTGCTGCGCAACACGCTTCCGGACTCCGTCGCCGAACGGTTGAAGGCGAACCCGGACGAGCGCATAGCCGACCGTTTCGACTCGGCCTCGGTCCTGTTCGCCGACGTCGTCGGGTTCACGCCCATGTCGGCCGGCATGACTCCCGACGAGCTGGTGGCGTTTCTCGACGAGGTCTTCAGCGACTTCGACAAACTCGTCGAAGCGAGGGGCCTCGAGAAGATCAAGACGGTCGGCGACGAGTACATGGTTGCCGCCGGCGTGCCTGCGTCGCGTCCGGATCATGCCCACGTGCTGTGCGACCTCGCGCTCACCATCCGCGATCGGATGCGCAGCCGCGAGTACCGCGGCCACCGCATCGAGTTGCGGATGGGGATCAACTCGGGGCCCGTCGTTGCCGGGATCATCGGTACCCGGAAGTTCAGCTACGACTTGTGGGGTGACGCGGTCAACACGGCAAGCCGGATGGAATCGTCCGGTGTACCCGGAGAGATCCAGATCACCGAGGAAACACGCCGCCTGGTCGAGGACGAGTACGTCTGCACCTTCCGCGACACCATCGACATCAAGGGCAAGGGTCCCACACCGGTGTGGCAGCTGGCCGGCCGCCGCACCCGACCGGGGGCGTGAGCCAGTCCACCGCGGAACCGGCAGAGCATGCGCCCCGCGTCGAGGGACCCGACCGGTGACCACCAGGGACGAATGGGCCTAGCCCGGGGTGACCCGGCTCGACCAGATTGAGAGTGCAGATCCGGAACGCGGGGTGCGAACTGCGCTGCTCTGCAGGCCGACCGCAGCGTCTGCCGGCAGCCGTTCTCATCCTGCAGGATGGGAACGGATGGGCGGATTCGGAATGGGCACGGGCCGACGGTGGCTGTGCATACTGCTGGTTCCGGTCGCTCTCGCCGGGGCCACCGACGCAGGCGCAGCGATTGACGATACCGGCACCATTCTCGCCGACGACGACGGCACGCCCGAGTTCCCCCGGGTCCGAGTACCCGCCTTCCTCGAATCGAGCCGTCGTGTCACCGATACCTACGGCGACAAGCCGAACATCTTCTTGACCTACGACGACGGCAGCTCTGTGTACACACAGCGACTGCTCGACGTGCTCGCACCGTACGACGACATCAGCGTCACGTTCTTCGTGATGTGCCGCGAAGCGGTGCCCGGCACCATGCAGCGCATCCTGGACGACGGTCACGCGCTGGGCAACCACACGTGCGGCCATCCCATCCTGACTTCGCTGAGTACGGCTTCGCGGCTCCGGCAATGGCAGCGGCTCGAGGACTTCGTCAACGCCCGGGTGGAACCCGACGTCGATCTCACGTGCCAGCGGCCGCCGTTCGGAGCGACCAGCCGGTCGGTGCGCGCCGATGCCGAGTCGATGGGAATGAGGGAGTGGGGTTGGAGCGTCGACCCGTGGGACTGGTCCGGCGCCAGCGTGAGCCGGATCCTCGCCGCACTGGAATCGATGGACGACGGCGACATCATCATCCTTCACGACAGCGCCGGCTCCTACCGCACCGTCGAGGCGACCCGCATCTTTCTTCAGCGGCACGCCGACGACTACATCTTCCGCTCGCTTCCGGACTGCACGCTCGGCCGACCCCTGGTCTGGGAGGGTCGCTTCTGGGACGACGACGGATCGATCTTCGAAGAGGACATCGAGTGGCTGGCGGAGACGGGGATCACAAAGGGCTGCAACCCACCCGACAACGACCGCTTCTGCCCCTACGCCCCCGTCACCCGGGGCCAGATGGCGGCACTGTTGGTACGCGCTCTCGGACTCACCGCCGGAGCAGGAGCGAACGTCTTCACCGACGACGACACCTCGATCTTCGCCACCGACATCGACATCCTCGCCACCGCAGGGATCACCAGAGGCTGCAACCCGCCCTTCAACGACCGGTTCTGTCCCGACGCCCCCGTCACCCGCGGACAGATGGCCGCCTTCCTCCACCGCGCGGTCGGCCAGAACTAGTCCCGCCGGCCGCGTAGACCAGACCGGACCGGCCCAGCGCTCGAGAGTCGGGCGTCCGATGGGATGAATTCGTCCGGACCAATCGTGTAACGTGGCGCCACTCGCCTTTGATCCTGGAGCGCGTCTTTGACTGAACCGCACTCGGACCCGGATGCCACGTCGGCTGCCGAAGAGCTGCTGGAAGACCTGACTACAGGCCGCGCCGAGGGACAGCAGCTCCAGATCCCCGGAGGGATCACCGGGATTCTCTACAGGCTCCGCGTCGGCATCGAGGCGGTCACCACCGTCACGGGGAAGGCGTCTTGGATTCTCGTCTGGGTGGTCTTCGCGCTCGGCTTCTTCAA
>JBFFFX010000126.1:0-7540 GCA_041557775.1 Acidimicrobiia bacterium
ACATGGATGGCCGCGTCCACGGGCCGAGTGTAGGCAGCGATGGCCGGGGCGCCGCGTCAGCCCAGAATGATGAGCGCGATCAGCGCGACGAAGAGTCCGCCGGCGATCACCGAACGGCGGACGACCACGTTCTCCCGTCCCACGGCGAACTTGCCCCACAGGGCCGCCACGAGCGCACCGGCGATCAGGCCGCCGACGTGGGCCCGCCAGTCAATGCTGCGGATGAAGAGCGGCAGGGCCAGGTTGATCAAGAGCAGCACGCCGAGCTGGTTGAACATCGCCCGCCCCGCCGGCGTCGTGCGGAGCCGGTACGCGACGTAGATCCAGGCACCGAACAAGCCGAAGATCGCCCCGGACGCACCGACGGCGACCTGGTTCAGCGGGCCCAGCAGGTAGGAGGCGGCCCCGCCGCCGGCTGCCGATGCGGCATACAGGAGTGCAAAGGGCACCGACCCGACCTGGGTCTCGAGGCGTGGTCCGAAGATGTACAGCGCGTACATGTTGAAGAGGATGTGGGTCAGGTTGGCGTGGAGGAATGCGGCGGTCAGCACGCGCCACCAGTCTCCTGCGGCGATCAGGAAGTTGGCCGAGGCGAATCGCTGGAGCAGCTCCACCTCCGCCGTCCGCGAAGTGAGTCCGATGAGGAAGATGGCCGCAGCGGCGACGATGATCGCAAAGGTGACCGGTGCGGTGCCGAAGCCGGGCGCCGCCGCGGTCGTGCGCCGGGCGTCGACGACCCGGTGCCGGCCCTGCGGCTTGGCGCACTCCGGGCAACGCTGCCCCACGGCAGCGTCGTAGGAGCACTCGGCGCAGATCGGCCGGTCGCACTCGCTGCAGCGCAGCCGCGTGGCGCGGTCCGGGTGTCGGTAACAGACGGTCGTCTCGAGGCGTTCTTCCATGCCAGGTGCAACCTAACGACCCTGAGGGGATAATCCGCCGATGAGCACTTCTGACAATGACTGTCACCGCAAGATGGCCGCCGCGCTCTTCAACCGAACGTGGGAGCTGCTCGATGCGGCCGACCGGTCGGCCGAGGACCAGTTGGAGATGCTGAGCGCCGCGTACGGCTCGCGCTATCACTGGCGGCAAATCGGCGAGCCGAAGAACTTCTCGGTGAGCGATTGGCAGGTCGCCAGGGTGCTCGCCGTCGCCGGCGAGGCCGGCCGTGCAGCCGAGCATGCCGCCGAGTCGCTTCGCCTCGCCCAGGAGCACGACCTCGGTCCGTTCTACGCCGGCTACGCCCATGAAGCGCTGGCGCGCGCCGCGGCCGTCGCCGGCGACGTCGCGGCCCGCGACGAGCACCTCGCTGCGGCGCGTGCGCACCTCGCCGAGATCGACGACGAGGACAGCGCCGCCATGCTCCAAGCCGACCTCGACGAGCTGGGCTCCTAGCGCAACGCCGCCTATCCGAGCCGGCGGGGCAGGGCGTTGCGCCAGATCTGCGCGGCTTCTTCGAGGGGGATGGCGCCATGGTCGCCGAAGTCGATGGCGGCGCCGCCGATGGTGCCGATCCTGCGCACCGGCACGCGGTCCGAGGGATCACCACGGTTGGGGAGCACCGCCAGCACGCGGTGTGGTGATTCGTTGAGCAGCTCCCGCCAGTCGGCGACGTCGATGCGGGCCCCGACCCCGGAGCGGATGCAGATCTCGGCGACGGCCACCGCCACGCCCCCGGCACCGACGTCGTGGAGCACCGGGCACCATCCGGCGAGCTCGATCGTGCGCGCCACCACGGCAGCACCGGCGTCGGCGTCCGGTGCGGCGGGACGTCCGCCGGAGGCGCCGAGCACGATGCGGGCGTACGCCGAGGCGGCAAAGTCGTCGAGGTCCTCGGGTCCGAGCAGCCAAATGCCCATCCCCGCCTCCGCTCGATCGAGCCGGGCCGGCGAGGCGGGCATCGGATCACAGAACCCGAGCATGCCGACTACCGGCGTCGGGTGGATGTCGACGCCGTCGGTCTCGTTGTAGAAAGACACGTTGCCGCCGATGACCGGAACCCCGAGCGCCTCACAGGCCTCCGACATCCCCTCGACGGTCTCACGGAATTGCCACATGACCTCGGGCTTCTCGGGGTTGCCGAAGTTGAGGTTGTCGACCACCGCGTAGGGTCGGGCTCCCGTCACCGCCACGTTGAGCGCCGCCTCCCAGACGATGCGGGCGCCGCCGCGGCGGGGATCGAGCGCGCAGCGCGGGCCGTCCCCGTCCGTCGACACGGCCAGGCCTTTCTGCGTGCCCTTGATCCTCAGCAGCGAACCGTCGTGGCCGGGCTCCACGACCGTGTTGAGAAAGAGTTGGTGGTCGTACTGCTCGTAGATCCAGGAGCGATCACCGAGGGCCGGGTCGTCGAGCAGGCCGCGCAGCGCATCGCCCACATCGACGTGTGCCGGCAGCCGCGGCTGGGCGGCCCAGATCTCATCGAGCGAGTCGGGCCGGGCGGCCGGGCGCCGGTACATGGGGGCGTCGTCGGAAAGGGACGCCGCCGGGAGATCGGCGACCCGGGCGCCGTCGTGGAAGACGCGCAGCGCCGGACCGGCGGTCACCGTGCCGATGGCCGATGCGTCGACCTCCCACTTCTCGGCGAGCGCCAGCACCTCGTCGAGGTCCTCGGGCTGCACGATCGCGAGCATCCGCTCCTGGGATTCGGACATGAGGATCTCGCCGGGGGTCATGTCGTGCTCGCGGAGGTGTACGGCGTCGAGGTCGACGTCCATGCCCATGCCCCCGTTGGCGGCGCATTCGGAGGTGGCGCACGAGATGCCGGCGGCGCCGAGGTCCTGGATGCCGACCACGAGGCCCCGTTCGTACAGCTCCAGGCACGCTTCGATGAGCTTCTTCTCCTCGAAAGGGTCGCCGATCTGGACCGAGGGACGCTTCGCCCCCGATTCCTCGTCGAAGCTCGCCGAGGCCAGGATGGAGGCGCCGCCGATGCCGTCGCGACCCGTCGCCGCACCGAGCAGGACGGCGACGTTGCCCTCCCCGGAAGCCGCCGAGAGCACCAGTTGGTCGCGCTGGAGCAGACCGAGCGCCATCACGTTGACCAGCGGATTGCGGGAGTAGCAGTCGGCGAACTCGATCTCCCCGCCCAGCGTCGGCACGCCGACCGCGTTGCCGTATCCCGCGATCCCGGAGACCACACCCTTGAGCAGGTAGCGGTTGCGGGCCTCGTCGAGCGGTCCGAACCGGATCGGGTCCCACACCGCGATCGGGCGGGCGCCCATCGTGAAGATGTCGCGGAGGATGCCGCCGACGCCGGTGGCCGCGCCTTGGTACGGCTCGACGAACGAGGGGTGGTTGTGGCTCTCGATGCGGAGCGCCGCCAGCCATCCGTCGCCGAGGTCGACCACGCCGGCGTTCTCGCCGGGACCGACTACGACCCACGGCGCCTCGGTGGGGAAGCGGCCCAGCCACGCTCGCGACGACTTGTAGGAGCAATGCTCCGACCACATCACGGAGTACATGGCCAGCTCCGCCGGCTCCGGCTCGCGCTCCAAGATCGCAATGACGGCGGCGTATTCGTCGTCGGTCATGCCGAGCCGGCGGTGGGCGGGTTCGGTCATGCCGTCACCGCGCTCACCGACGCAACGAAGGATGCGAGCAGGACCCGTCCGTCGCTCGATCCGAGAATCTCCTCCACGGCCCGCTCGGGGTGGGGCATCAGTCCGGCGACGTTGCCTCGCGAGTCTGCGATCCCGGCGATGTTGTTGACCGATCCGTTCGGGTTGGCCGCGGCGTCGACGACGCCAGCGCCGTCGCTGTAGCGCAGCATGACGCGGTCGGCCTCCTCCAACTCGACGAGCGCGCCCGCCGGGGCGATGTAGTTGCCCTCGTAGGAGTTGAGCGGAATCCGCAGCACGTCGCCCACCGTGGCGGCGGCGGTGAGCACGCTCGCCGTCGACTCCACGCGGAGATGGATCGGGCGGCAGATGAACCGCAGGTCGCGGTTGGCGACGAGGGCGCCGGGCAGCAATCCCGCCTCGCAGAGGATCTGGAAACCGTTGCAGATGCCGAGCACCGGCCGGCCCTCACCGGCCAAACGGGCGACTTCGTCCATCACCGGCGAGAAGCGGGCGATGGCGCCCGTCCGCAGGTAGTCACCGTGCGCGAAGCCACCGGGAAGGACGACACCCGCCGCCCCCGAGAGGTCGGTGTCGCGGTGCCACACCAGCTCCGCCTCGGCCCCCAGCAGCCGCATCGCGTGGACGACGTCGTGCTCGCAGTTCGTGCCGGGGAAGACGACGACTGCGACCGTCACTCCACCACCTCGATCGCGAAGTCCTCGATCACCGGGTTGGCGAGGAGACGCTCGCACATCTCGCCGATCTGGGCGGTGACGGCGGCTGCGTCGTCGCCGGCGACCTCGAGGGTGATGATGCGGCCGAAGTGCACTTCGCCGACGTCCTCGTACCCAAGGTCGTGGAGCGCCCGGTGCGTCTCGACGCCCTCGGGGTCCGACAGGCCCGCCTTGCGCGTGATCGAGACTCGGAAGATCACTTGACGGCTCCGTGGCCGGCGGCGGGGAGGGGCCTCGGCTCGCTGCGCTTGCCTGACCCCCCTCGATTCCCTGCGGTCATCGATCCCCCCTCAGGGGGATGGATCGGGTGCGAGTCATGTGACCGGATTCCCTGTGAGGTACTCGGCGAAGCTTCCGCCGGTGAGCCGCTCGTAGGCCTCGATGTAGCGGGACCTCGTGTTGGCGACCACTGCGTCGGGCAGCGGCGGGGCCGGCGGCGTCTTGTCCCAATCTCGGGCATCGAGCCAGTCGCGTACCGGCTGCTTGTCGAAGGAGGGCATCGTCGCACCGGGTGCCCATACGTCGGCCGGCCAGTAGCGGCTGCTGTCGGGGGTGAGCACCTCGTCGATCAGGATGATCTCGCCGTCGATCAGGCCGAACTCGAACTTGGTGTCGGCCAGCAGGATGCCCCGCTCGGCGGCGTAGTCCGACGCCCGGCGGTAGATGGCGATGCTGCGGGTCCGCAACTCCTCGTAGAGCGCGTCGCCCACGTGCTGGCGTGCTCCCGCCTCGGTGAGGTTCTCGTCGTGGCCGGAGGTGGCCTTCGTTGCCGGAGTGAAGATCGGTTCGTCGAGCCTGTCGGCCATCTGAAGACCCGCGGGGAGGTGTTCCGTCGTCGGCCCGCCGCCCGCGGCGTACTCCTTCCACGACGAGCCGTAGAGGTAGCCCCGGACGACGCACTCCATCGGGATGACCTCGGCGCGGCGCACGATCATCGACCGCCCTTGCAGCTCTCGCCGGGTGTCCTCGTCGATCGCCGGGACTGACGCCACATCGGTGGACAGCAGGTGATGGGGCGTGTCGAGAAGATCGAACCAGTGCATCGACAGCCCGGTGAGCACGCGGCCCTTGTCGGGGATCGGGTTCGGCAGGACCACGTCGAACGCCGAAATCCGATCCGATGCGATCATCAGCAGGCGCCGGTCGTCGAACTCGTAGAGATCCCGAACCTTGCCCGATGCGAGGTGGCGGAGCGGCAGCACGAGGTCAGATGGTAGCGGCCGTGTTGTTGTCGCTCGGACGAGGATGCGTGGCGCGACGCGCAATCGTGGTGCGATCGGATGTACGCCGGCCGCCGAGCTCCCGTCTTTGGGCGCGGGCCCTAGATTGGGAGCGATGATGCCCGATCCACCACGCACCGAGCCGAATCCATGGGGCGATGCCGCCACGCCATACGAAGGGCTCGGAGGCGACGACGGGGTACGCGAACTGGCGGACCGCTTCTACGACCGGATCGAGGCGACGGCGCCGACGCTGCGGGCGATGCTCCCCAGGAACGACGCCATCTCGCGGGAGAAGCTCTACGAGTTCCTGTCCGGATGGACCGGCGGACCGAACCTGTACATCGCAAAGCGCGGCCACCCGCGACTGAGGATGCGGCACTTCCCGTTCTCGATCGGGCGCGAAGAAGTCCTGGAGTGGCTGCGGTGCATGAGTGATGCGCTCGACGAGATGGGCGTCGAGGGTCCGCTGCGCGAGTTCCTCGATGCCCGTTTCGAGCACTCGGCCTACTGGATGCAGAACCGGTAGCGATTACCGGTCGACGTCCATCCACTCACTCAGGTCGAAGCCGGTGAGTTCGGCCAGCAGTGCGATGTCGTCTTGCAGTTCTTCGATGATCAGGCGCTTGGTCGCAATGGCGGCATCGCCGCTGCGTGGTCGGGAGTTCAACCTGTTGATGCGTCCGGCGATCCTGTGGCGCCAACGGGGAGCGTCCGGGCCTGCGATGCGACCGGCCGCTGCACCGACGAGCGCCGAGCGCTGTTGCTGGCCTGCGTTGTAGCGCTCGTAGGCCGAGAGGGGGATCTCCTCTAGACCAAGCTCACCGAGGAGGCGAGTGTGGGTGATCCTCGGGATCTCGGTGAGGTGGCGGAACCGGATGAAGTGCACTCGGTTGCGGGGGAAGTGTTCGAGCACCCGTTGCACCTGCGCGCCGAGCCGACCGACGGACAGGTAGTCGAGGGAATCCCGGAAGTCCTCGGTGCCGGCGGTGCGCTTCGTGAAGAGTGCGGCCGCGAGGTCTGTCTGGGTCTCGAGTCCCTTGAAGACGTGGTGGTTGTGAAGCGACGGCAGGAATTCGGCGGGGCTGCGCAGGTTGACGATGAGCTGTGCATCGGGGACATCGGCGGCGATTGCGGGAAGCGCTTCCTCCGCGTGCAGGTACCAGGGCGTCGCGTCGAGCCGGTAGCGACGATCGTCGCCGTCGGCGAAGCGCGCGGCGTAGTCGGCGGCATCGGAGATGCGGTTCCGCATCGGGAGGTTGACGACGTAGTACCCCGGCTCCTTCCGCTTGCCGAGGAAGATTTCTGGATGCTGGGCGAGCCAGTTGGCCAGAGATGTGGTTCCAGCGCGGGGCGCGCCGACGATGAAGAGGTTTGCGCCGCGCACGGACCGATCGTTCCCCCGGGAAATGGCCTGTCCGCCCACACTACCCCACCTCCGGGACTGCGAGTCCGTCCAATCGATCGAAGACGGTCCCGATGGAGCGCAAGAATCGAGCCGGGTCGAAGCAGGCAGCGACCTCGTCGTCCGACAGCGGCACATCGGGATCGTTGCAGAGGAGTTGCTCCAACTCGAGGCTCTCGTCCCACGCCCGCATCGCGTTGCGCTGCACGATGCGATAAGCCTCGTCCCGCGAGCGGCCGCGATCGACGATGGCGAGCAACACCGCCTGGGAGAAGACCAGGCCGCGCGTCGCGGCGAGGTTGGCGCGCATGTGCGCCTCATCGACAACGAGATCTTCGATGAGGCGGGTGAGGCGCACCAGCGCGTAGTCCAGGAGGATGCTGGCGTCGGGCAGCGCCACGCGCTCGACGGAGGAATGCGAGATGTCCCGCTCATGCCAGAGGGCCACGTTCTCGAGTCCCGCCCCCGCGTATGCCCGCAACAGGCGGGACACCCCGGTGAGGTTCTCGGCGGCGATCGGATTCCGCTTGTGTGGCATCGCCGACGAGCCCTTCTGCCCGCGCCGGAAGGCCTCCTGCACCTCCCTGACCTCGCTGCGCTGGAGGTGGCGGATCTCGGTGGCGA
>JBFFFX010000127.1:0-7506 GCA_041557775.1 Acidimicrobiia bacterium
CACCGTGCTGGCGATCGTCTACTCCTGGGAGCACTGGCCGGAGCCGCACAATCCGAAGGCCTTCCTGGTGCTCATCCTGGTCCTCGCAACCGGGATGAACGGCACCTTCGTGGCCCTCGACCTGGTGCTGTTCTTCATCTTCTTCGAGCTGGTGCTGCTTCCGATGTACTTCATGATCGGCATCTGGGGCGACCGGAACGAGGTCACGCTCCCGGTGTTCAAACGCAGCACCGAGATGCGGCTCTATGCCTCCATCAAGTTCTTCTTGTTCACGCTCTTCGGCTCGGCCTTCATGCTGCTCGGGTTCCTGGCGCTCTACTTCCGCAGCGGCGACTTCACGGCCGACGGCATGCGGACGTTCAGCATCGAGGCGCTCTCCGAGCTGGGCCGAATGGGCGTGTGGGGGAGCACCTTCGGGTTCTGGGTCTTCGCCGCCCTGTTCCTCGGCTTCGCCGTGAAGGTGCCGATGTTCCCGTTCCACACCTGGCTTCCCGATGCCCACACCGCGGCGCCCACCGTCGGCTCGGTGTTGCTGGCGGCCATCCTGCTGAAGCTGGGCACCTACGCCTTCGTCCGCATCAGCCTCCCCATCCTCCCCGAGCAGGCTCAAGACTGGGCGCCGGCGATCGGCATCCTCGCCGTCGTCGGCATCATCTACGCGTCGTTAGCGTGTCTCGCCCAGACGGACATGAAACGGCTCATCGCCTTCTCGTCCGTGGGCCACATGGGCTTCGTGATGCTCGGCATCGCTACCCTGACCGACATCGGCATCAATGCCGCCATCATCGGCATGGTCGCCCACGGCGTCATCACCGGCCTGTTGTTCTTCCTGGCAGGGTCGATGTCGCACCGCTACCACACGAGGGAGATGGCTCGCCTCGGCGGGAACCAGAAGCTCATGCCGATCATGGGCGGCATCCTCGGCTTCACTGCAATGGCCTCGCTGGGGCTGCCCGGTCTCGCCGGCTTCTGGGGAGAGTTCATGTCGCTGCTGGCTGCCTTCAACCCACTCGGCGCACTGAACGAGGACCTCTTCCGCACGCTGATGGTGATCGGCGCCGTCGGCACCGTGCTGGCGGCCGGCTACCTGCTGTGGATGCTGCAAAAGGTCAACTTCGGTGAGCCGAGCGCCGAGTGGGAGGGCAAGCACTTCCACGACGTCGACAACTACGAGATGGCCGCCTGGGCTCCGCTCGTCGTCGTCATCGTCGGCATCGGGGTGTTCCCGCGTCTCGTCTTCGGTGCGACGAACGACGCCGTCGTCGAGCTGGTCACGCGAGCCTTCGGAGGCTGACCCCCCACATGAACGTCGACTACCACGCGCTGCTGCCGGAGATCATCCTCGGTCTCACGGTTCTGGCCGTCCTGGTCACGGACCTCCTCGGCGTGCGCAAGCACTGGACGGCCGTGGTCGGGCTCGCCGGGCTGTTCGCCACCTTCGTCCCGCTGCTGACGCTCGGCCTCTGCGAGTCACTCGAGTTCTGCACCGAGCCGGCGGGCGCCCAGCGGGTGCTGTTCGGAGGCTCGTACGTCGTCGACACGTTCTCCCTGGTGCTGAAGGGCTTGTTCGTGGGCAGCACGTTCCTGGCGCTGCTGCTCTCCGTCGGCTACATCGAGGAGGGCCGCTACTGGCAGGGCGAGTTCTACTTCCTGGTGCTCGCCTCCGCCTTCGGCGCGGTGGTGATGGCATCCAGCCGGGATCTCGTCACGCTCTTCGTGGCCCTCGAGCTGGTGACCGGACCGACGTTCCTCCTCGCCGGCTGGCGCAAGGGCGATCCGCGCTCGAACGAGGCCGCGCTCAAGTTCTTCATCATCGGCGTGCTGTCGGCGGCGATCCTGCTCTTCGGCATGTCGCTCGTCTACGGCGTCAGCGGCAGCGTGAACTTCGGCGGGATCCGGGCCTGGACCGCGGCGAACGGCGATTCGGCTCTGCTCACCATCGGCGTGCTGTTCACGCTCCTCGGCTTCGCCTTCAAGGTATCGGCGGTGCCGTTCCACTTCTGGACGCCGGACACCTACGAAGGAGCACCGACGCCGGTCACCGCGTACCTGTCCGTGGTCTCGAAGACCGCCGGGTTCGTCGGGCTGCTCACGCTGTCGTACCAGGCGTTCGCCGAGCTGCGCGACTTGTGGGGACCCCTGCTGTGGATCCTCGCCGCGCTGTCGATGACGGTGGGCAACATCATCGCCGTTCGCCAGGAGGACATCGTCCGGCTGCTCGGCTACTCCTCGATCGCCCAGGGCGGCTTCATCCTCGTCCCGTTCGGGGTGGCGGTGGCGGCCGATGCCAGTGCCGACGACCTGGAGACGGCGTTCTTCGCCACGGTCACGTACTTGCTCATCTACGCCGTGATGAACATGGGCGCGTTCGCCGTCGTCATCGCCGGGGAGAATCGACTCAAGAGCACGAAGATCGCCGACTGGGCGGGTCTCTCGACGTACGCTCCGGGCATGGCGGCGTTGCTGGCGCTCTTCTTCGCCTCGCTGGCCGGTATCCCGCCGATCGCCGGTTGGTTCGCGAAGTTCGTGATGTTCGCCTCCGTGCTGGGCGTCGGCGACGGGTGGGCGACGGCGCTGGCGGTCATCGCCGTCATCAACTCGGTCGTCGCCTTCTACTACTACGCCCGAGTGATCAAGTCGGCGTGGTTCGATCCGGTCCCGGAGGCGATTCCCGCCACCGAGCTCAAAGACATGGGCCAGACGCTGTCGCCGTCGCTGCGGCTGGCGCTGGTGATCACTGCATTCGGCGTTCTCGTGCTCGGCTTCTTCCCGGGCCTCATCGCCGAAGCCGGCGACGTCGCCAAGACGGTGGCCTCCGGGTTCTGACCAGTCCGAGCTGGGGTCGGCGCCGCGTTGTGCCTGAACACCTGTGGCTCGAAGGTGGTCAGAAGCGCTCCGCGCTGAAGGTCAGGGAGATGATCACGCTGCCTCTGGCGACTTCCACGCCGGTGAAGCGGTCCACGCGGTTGGCCCCGGTGTCGAGGGTCCAGCGCGCTTCGTGCCGCAAGTCGACGGCGGTCGCGGTGCCGTCGTCGCCGACCTCGAGCACGAGTGCATCGTCCATCTCGGAGAACCACTCGGTGCCCGCCGAAGCGACGCCGCGGAGCACGGTCGAGCCGTCGGCGGGATCGAGGTGCCACATCGTGTCGAAGCCGATTGTGTCGTGCCGCGCCAGGAGGTGGATCTCGCCGTGGTCGAGCACCGCCGGTCCGGCGATCTCGCCGTCGAGGGGGACGGACCAACGCAGTGCTCCGGTCTGCGGTTCGAAGGCGTGCAGATCCGTGCCGTCGTGGGCGAGCAGGGTGCCGGGAACCGCAAACAGCGCATCGATGCCGGCGATCGGCTTCGCCCAGGTCACGTCCCCGCCGGCGACGGGACGGGCGGCGATCTCGGCGCCGGTGGCGCGGTAGACGAAGCTCTCGCTCACCGCCACCGCGCCGCCGTCCGAGGCGCCGCCCCACGTGAACACGAGCGTGCCGCCGGTGTCGATGCCGATCAGATCCCCGAACTGGTCGACGAAGACGTGAATCCCGGCGTTGGCGGCGACGAACCGATGGACCGAACCGGGGTTCTCGTGGCGCCACGCCCCGAAGCCGGCGCCCGAGTACGCCGCGATCGTGTCCCCGGTGATGACGAGGATCATGCCGTGCTCGGTGACGGCGAGGTCGTCGACCCCGCCGGGGACCGTGATCGACCACGACGCACAGGTTGCGACGTCGATGCCGACGAGCTCGCCGTCGGGGAAGCCGAGGATGAGCTCGTCGCTCCAGACGGCCCAGGCGGGGGCGACGTCGCCGAGGGGTATCTCCCACAGAAGGGTTCCTGCGGGGGCGCGCCATGCGTGAACCACGGCGTCGAACACCTCCGCAGTGTCGTCGCCGGACCGGGTCAGGTCGGGACACGCAACGGCCGGAGCCTCCGTGCCGGTGGTCGCCGCGGTCGTCGTCGTGGTCGCCGCGGTCGTCGTGGAGGTCGTCGACGTGGATGGCGGCGCGGTCGTGGTGGATGTCGTTGCGGGCGCATCGGTGACGGTCGGCGCCGAGGAGGACGTCGACGTCTCGGCGAGATCGTCGCCGGCGCAGGCCACGGCGAAGAGCGCTACGGCGGCGAGGAGAACCGTGATCCGGCGCATGGTCCGATGGTAGGGCGCAGTGCCGACTTGCGATCCGAGCACGCTCGTGGCGGCGACGCGAACGCGGCGCATGGCGTGCTTGCGTGTCCTAGCCTCGCCGGATGCTTCTCGATGTGCTGCGCACCCGCATCGCGGCCGCCGGGCCGATGCCGTTCGAAGAGTTCATGGCGGCCTGTCTCTACGACGACGAGCACGGGTTCTTCGCAACGGGGCCGCTGCGCTCCACCAAAGGCGGCGACTTCCTCACCAGCCCCGAGGTGAGCCCGTGGTTCGGCCGCACCATCGCTCGCTACGTGGACGCCACCGCTCCTGGCCGGGCCATCGTCGAGGCCGGAGCCGGATCGGGCTCGCTTCTCCGGTCACTGCTCGACGCACTCGCGACGAGGCCGTCCCGGGTGGTCGCCGTCGAGGCGTCTCCAGCGGCGCGGGAAGCGCTCGGCGCCATCGCCGATGTGGACGTCGTGGCGAGCCTCGAGGAGGCCGGGGGCTCCATCGCCGGCACCATCATCGCCAACGAGCTGCTCGACAATCTGCCGGTGGCCTTGGTGGTACGTGCCGGCGACACCTGGGAGGAGCGCTGGGTGGGAGTCGGCGAAGCGGGCCTCGAGCTGGTTGCCGCTCCCGTCCGCCTCGACGTTGCGGAATGGGCGGATGCGTATTCAGGCCCGGTGCCCGACGGGGGTCTGGTGGAGGTTCAGCTCGCCGCGTCGGCGTGGGTCGAGGCCGCCGTGCGCAAGCTGACCCGGGGCTCACTGGTCGTTTTCGACTATGGCGGGACGGCGGAGGAGCTGGAGACGCGGCGCACGCTGGGCACGTTGCGGACGTATCGCAATCACCATCTCGGACCCGATCCGCTGCTGGCGCCCGGGGAGACCGACGTGACGGTGGACGTGAACTTCACCGCCATGGCTGCCGCCGCCGAAGCCGCCGGGGCCGAGGTACGGTTCGAACGCCAGGACGACTTCCTCGCCGAGTGGGGCCTCCGGGACGAGCTGCGGCGGCTGCGTCTGCGGGAACGGGAGCTGGCGTCCGGGTCGGATGCCATGGCGCGGCTGCAAGCCCGCGCCGAGGCGACCGACGCCGAGACCTTGCTCCATCCCAGAGGACTCGGCGACTTCCGTGTGTTGGTCGCCGAGGTGGCGCCGGCGTTGTGACCCTGACCTGTGTTGACAGTGGGGATGTCGCCGGCGAGTCCGACCCCGGGATCGGCCGACGACGTGCAGCGTCACGGATCGCCGGACACGGTGTGCGCGGCTATCCCGGATCCCCGGACGCGCTGCGGCGGCGAATGCGGTGCCACAGAAGGTCGAGCACCCCTCGATACCAGAGCCCGACTGCGATGGCGATGACAACGACCGCGACGACCAGATAGACCGTCCACGGAAACTCGGAGGTCGGCGCTCCCTCGAGGGAGAGCACATACTGCGCCACCTCTCGGACCTGCACCGGGTCCAGCACCCCCTCGAACGCAGGCATGTCGCCGGGATGACCACCGAAGACCTGGGACACGACCTCATTGGTCGTCAGGCCGGTGTGGGTGAGGGAGGGCCCGAGACCTCCGCTGCCGTCCAGGGCGTGGCAGGTTGCACAGGTCGAGATGTAGGTGTCCCGGCCGAGCACCGTTGGCCCGGCGCCCGAGAACTCGGTGCCGGCTGCAGCCCTCGTCGCATCCACATACGTCACGATCGCATCGATCGTGTCGGCCGAGAGGATCGCCGAGAAGCCGGACATCGCGCCGTAGCCGTTGCTGATGACCGAGACCATCTCCGCATCGGACAGCGTCGACCTCTTGAGGGCCGGACCCTCTCCTCCCGATGCGTCCGGGCCGTGGCATTGCGAGCAGTTGTTGGTGAACAACCTGGCTCCCTCCGCCACCCGAGAGGCATTGGGCTGGGACGCCGCCGACCTTCCCTGATGCACCACCTCCTCGACGAAGGCCTCCACCGCTGCGAGCTCGTCCGCACTCAAGGTGCCACCGAAGCCTCGCATCGTGCCCTGGCCATCCCTGATCGCGGCGCGCAGGCCGGCCGGCGGCAGCACCGTGTCTCTGAGATTGGGACCGATCCCTCCTTCGCCATCGTCACCGTGGCAGAAGGCACAGTGCTGGGCGTACAGTTGCCGGCCCAGCGGGGCCAGGTCGTCCTCCGGTGGTACGGATGGCTCCGTCTGAAGACCGGCGCTGAAGGCGGAGATCGCCTCCAGCTGATCCCTGCTGAGGGTCGCACCGAAGGCCGGCATGCCACCGCGGCCAAAGGTGATGGTGGCAACCTGGTCTGCCAACGGCTCGGTGCTGCGCTGAAGACTCGGCCCGACGCCGCCTTCCCCGATCCCTCCGTGGCACGGAGCGCAGTTCTGCGCGTAGAGGTCGATGGTGGCATCGTCCTGCCAGGAGACTGCGGTCGCTTCGGTGCGCCCCGATCCCAATAGGATCGCCGCGGCGACCAACGAGATGAGCCCCAGTGCGCTCAGCATCTTCGGAATCGCAGCCCTCGCACTCACCGCTGCGCCCCTCCCGCTATCCAATCGATGATCAACTGGATGTCGGCGTCGGCCAAGGCGCCACCGGGCGGCATGATGCCGCCGAAGCTCTGGGTCCCCAAGAGCTTCTGGACGAGGACGCTGCCGTCGGGATTGCCGGGGATCACCGCGGGCCCGTTGTCACCGGAGGTGATGACCGCGTCGTAGTCGGCGGCCGACCAGCCGCCGAGCGACCCGTGGCATACGGCGCAACTCGCCTGCAGTATCGGCTCGATGTCCGCGAAAGCGGGCGCAGCCTGCGGGGCTGCCGTGGTCGTCGTGCCGGCATCGCCCGTCGTGTCGGGCGCCGTGGTGGTCGTCGTCGGCGCAGTCGTCGTCGTTGGTGTGGAAGTGTCCCCTGGGACGGTTTCGCCCGCCAGCTCGTCGCGGGCGTCGACGAGAAAAGCGTGCATCGAGTCCAAATCGGCGTTGGAGACATCCAGCTCCGTATAGGCAGGCATTCCCCCGGGGAGGCCGGTCCGTACGACGGTCCCCAGCCACGTTCGGGTGGCAAAGGCCGGCGACCGGGCGGCGGCGGCTCCCTGCGCGTCGAGGCCGTGGCACCCGGCGCAGCCCAGCTTCAAGAACAGTGCTCGGCCGTCCTCGACAGGATCACCTCCGAGCGCGGTGTCCACGAGGCCGGGGCCGGGGTAGATGTAGGCGGCGTCGAGATAGGCTACGGGTGAGCGGTCGTAGCCCCGCGGATCGAAGTTGTGATGCGTGTCCGGGCTTCGCATCAAGAGCGCGACGACACCGACGGCCAGCAGCATCATCGCTCCGGCCACCCACGACGCCAGGTTGAAGCGTCGCCGCCGCCGGCGAGGAGCCGCTTCCTCAGCTTCATCGGGCTCTCGCTC
>JBFFFX010000128.1:0-7488 GCA_041557775.1 Acidimicrobiia bacterium
CCGCAGTCAGTGGGGTGCCGCCGGAACCGCTTTGCGGGTCCGCTTCGATGCGCTCTGTGGCGCGGGGCCAGCTGACCTCATCGGGTGGGGGGCTCCAAAGAGCCGAAGTTTCGATGCGCTCTGTGGCGCGGGGGCCAGCTGACCGCCCGTGCGTTTACCCGTCAAGCACGGAGGGAAGAGCAGAGGTTTCGATGCGCTCTGTGGCGCGGGGGCCAGCTGACCAGGTGGCGATGACGCGGGAGGCGCGTCTCCTGGCAGGTTTCGATGCGCTACGACTGGGCTTGGCGCCACACGGCACCTGCCCAGTACGCGCGCTACTCCCAACAACCAGTCGGAAAGGCGTCACCGCGGCCGAATCTACACGACACCATCGCCCCTGCTCCGCGCTCACGTTGCGGTAGGTCTGTCTGTAGGAGCGACGTATCAACCGTCACCACTCGTCGCGGTGCCGGGCAACGTCCCGCTGATCCTGGTTGCCTCGGCGGTCTTCGAACGCCTGAGCGGCGGAGAACACCACCGACGACGGTTCGGACCGCGTGTTCCCAGGGACATCCGGCCCTGGGAGACGCGCCTTGGCCTCGACACGATGATCATTGGAGCAACGAGGAGGCACCGTGGCGGCAGCAAGCGATTCGGGGACGAGACTGCGCCGGCGGCGTCCGGCACCGTCCCCCGGCGTCGGCGTACTGGCCGCGCTCGAGGGTGCCTCTCTCATCGTGGGCAACATGGTGGCCACCCCGTTCATTGGACGGCGGAGGCTGCGGTGGGGGACCGAGGGAACCGAAGCAAGTGATGCGTTGCCCGGCGACGAGTTCGTTCCGACTCCCAAATGGTCGTACACCCTGGGAGTCGCCATCGCGGCGCCGCCGGAGGCCGTGTGGCCGTGGGTTTCCCAGATCGGGCAGGGTCGTGGCGGCTTCTACACCTATCAGACGCTCGAGAACATGGCCGGGTGCAGGATCACCAACACCACGGAGATCCTCCCCGATCACCAGCATCCGGCGGTTGGTGAAGACATCCACCTGCATCCGACCGCATCGAAGATGCGGCTGGCGATCGTGGAACCTCCGCACGCGCTCGTCCTTCTCGGGTCCCTGGCCGACATGGGGCTCGCCGACGGCTGGGGAGTGTCGACGTGGCAGTTCATCGTCAATCCCGACGCGGAGCGCGGCAGCCGGTTCTTGACCAGGGGCCGCTACGACTACAACCTGGATTGGAAGAGCCGGCTCGCGTTCGGGCGGTTCCCAATCGAGCCGCTCAGCTTCGTGATGAGCCGCAAGATGATGCTCGAGATCAAGAGGCTCGCCGAGCGGGAGAGCTGACTGCGATCAGGCCGGTCCGACGTGCCGCTGCGGGCGACTGTCTAGCGTGGGCGCATGGGTGAGAAATGGTCTGGGCCTGTGACGGTTCAGGAGATGTACGGCGACTGGGACTACGACGCGGCGGTCGAGCTGCTCGACCGGAGCCTCGATCCGAGGCCGAGCACGTCGTTGTTCGACACGGTCGGCGCCTTGGGCATCGGCGCGGACAGCGTGGTGCTCGACATCGGTGGGCGGGACGGCAGCCACTCACTGGTCATGGCGGAACGTTTCGGGTGCAAGGCGGTCTCCGTCGATCCCGTTGCGGCGAACATCGCAGCAGGCGCCGAGCTGGTGGCGAACCACGAGTACGGCCACCTGGTCGATCTGCGCCTCGGCTCGATCGAGCAGATCCCGGCAGAAGACGACACGTTCGACGTGGTGCTCTCACGCGACATGATGGGACACGTCGCAGACGTCCGGCGGGGCCTCCGCGAGTGCGCCCGGGTGCTGCGTCCCAACGGGGCGATGGTGATCCACGAGGTTTTCGCCACGCCGATGCTCGAACCCGAAGAGAAGCGGAGAGTGTGCGACTACACGGCTACGCATCCGGATCGGATGTCGGTGGCCGGCTTCGAGGCCGATGTCGCAGCCGCCGGATTCGATATCGTCAGCCTCGATCTGGTCGGGTCGGAATGGGTCGAAGCCTCCCAGGAGGCCGGCACCGTGCCCAACTACCTCCTCCAGGTGTCGCGGCTGCGCCGCGCGAAGGACCGCCTCGTCGAGGAACTCGGCGAGGTCCCGTATCGGGTGATGTACGGCAACGCTCTGTGGAGCATCTATCGCCTCCTCGGCAAGCTCGAATCCCGGGTCTACGTGCTGAGACCTGCCGGGTAGCCACCGCCTCCGCGCGTTGTCCCGTCGGTGCGATTCGGGACGATCGTGTGGTCGATCAGGAGGCGAGCGGAGCTGTGACTCGCCATGGTATGGGGGCGGCGCTGTCTCGAGCGAGGCGCCAAGGACCCGGCGCGCCGCTCCACACACCCGGGGTGGGCTGTCGTGCCGATGGATCGAGCGCGACGTCGCACCAACGTCGCTCTGGGGCTCCGCGATCCGGGCCTCACGGGTATGCCGGGGCCTCCGTCGGAGGTGGGTACTCGAGACGCTTGAACTCGTCGGTAGCGAAATGCCGGGTTGCGATTTCCACGCGGACGCCGGCCTCCGGGTCGGTTCCCGGCTGATAGCGGGTGACCGTGCCGTCCGCAGTCGAGATCCACAGTGCGCCATCGGGTGCGAGGATGAGGTCGCTCAGCCGGTAGCCGGGTAGGCCGTCGGCCGTGGTGAGGTGGTACCAGTCGCCGTCCGCATCGCGGCGGTACAGCCCGGGATCCGCCCATTGTTCGCGGCCGAACATCCAGGAGTCGGCGGTGGTGGCGTTGACGATGAACCAGCCGGTGCCGTCGTCGTCGAACACCGCAGCGCGCACTCCTCCCAGGTCGTGCGCGAGGTAGCGCTCACCGTCGTACTCCAGCAGCGCTCCTTCGACGCCGGCGATCGAGTCGCCGATACCCAGCCAGATGCTGCCGTCCGGTGCCGTCGCCAGGATTCCGACGCCCTCGGGAGCGACGAACCCGACGTCATCCGCGGTGAGTGCCAGCTCGGTGGGGACGAACGCCCCGTCCTCGATGCGACCGTCCTCGTCGTTGAGGTTCGTCCAGACACGGCCCTCGGCGTCGACCTCCAGCCATGCGAAGGAGAGCGGGTCGCCCTCGTCCGCTCCGTAGCCGGCTTCGATGACCGGATCCCAGACACCGTCGGCGTATTGGGCCAGGTAGCTCGCGCCCGACACCCACACGCTGCCGTCCGGCGCCGGCGCCACCGCGGGGTAGCCCTCTCCGAACGGTCGCGGTGGCTCGATACGCTGCCAGCCTTGTCCGTCGTAGCGGGAGATGCCGTCGAATCCGACGATCCAGAACGACCCGTCCGGCGCCATGGCCATTTGACATGCACAGTCGCTGACGACTCCGTCGTCCGCCGTCCACGTCGTCCACGTCTCCGGCACGGCGACCGTCGTGTCCCCGAGGGTCGGCGGTTCATTTCGGATCAGCCACGCCGCAGCGCCGATGGCGACGAAGGTGACCAGCGCAGCCGCCGCGGCGACGAGGAACGGCCGCTGCACGGTTCGTCGGTCCCGCGCCATCCGGCGGCCCGGCGCCGCTACCGTGAGGTCGCCTGCCTGCTCGTCGAGCTGGCGACCGTATTCCTCGAGCTGCGTCAGAAGGTCAGGCATCGCTTGGCACCCCCAACTGGGTGCGCAGCCTCTCCAGGCCGCGCCGGGTGTTCTGGTGGACCGTCGAGGCGCGGACACCGAGCACCGCTGCCGCCTCCCGCTCCGTGTAGCCGAATGCCTTGGTCAACAGCACGGCCGTTCGCTGCGCAACGGGCAGCGACTGCAGTATCCGAGGGAGCGCAGGTTCGACCATCGGGAGGCTCTCGATACGCGGACCGGGAAACCGCACGGGCCGGCGGAAGTAGTGCCGAGATCGAGATTGGCCGACACGGAAGAGCCATCCCGCCGGATTGTCCATGTGCGAGAGCTTCTCCCAGTGCCGCCAGGCGTACTCGGCGACGTCCTCCATCACCTCGGTGCCGACCTCTGGGCCGTAACGAGCGATGAACGCGTGACGGAGACAGGGCCCGGAGGTCTCGAAGAAGTCGCTGAATGCAGCTTCGTTGCGGTGCGACGCCATCGACGTTCCCTTGCTCGTCTGCGCCTCTATCTAGTTAGACCATCTCACGCTTCCCCTGCGCGTCGGCACCTGCATCGGTCTTTGGTGAAGGGGAGATTGGGTCCGGGCCTAGTCCGCTCCCTCCAGGGCCTTCCATGTCTTCTCGCCCACCATCCCGTCGACGGTGAGTGTCTTCAGCGCCTGGAATTCCCTCACCGATCGATCGAACTTGGGCCCGGCCAGTCCGTCTACCGGGCCCGGACTGACGGGCGAGTACGCCGAGAGCAGGCCTTGGGCACGGCGCACGTCCGGGTGCTTGTCGTTCACTTCGTGCGACACCGTCACCCTGCCGATTTCGAAGATCACATCGGGCTCGGCTTGGGCCGGTGGGGCGATTTCAGGGGCCGCACCGCTTCGAGCGTTGTCGACCCAGGTCCGGAACTCGGTCATGTTGATCGAATGTGGGTCCGGCTTGCGCTTCGGCGCCCACTCCCGGTGCGCCGCCACCATCGTGGTGTCGATGTCGAGGTGCTCGCAGATTGCGGCGACCAGAGCCACATACGCGTCGAGTTGCACCTGTGGCCACGGATCCCTGCCGGTGTTCTCGGCTTCGATCCCGATCACGTCACAGTTCGAGTCGAGACCCTTCCAGTTGCCCGAGCCAGCGTGGTTGGCGGTACCCGCCGCCACGACATATACCTTGCCGCTGCGGCCGAGCCCATAGTGGCACAGGGGCCCCGGCAGGTTCTTCCTGCCGTTGATGAGCAGCTTGAGGCTGGGCATGTCGCCCGTGGCCGGGCCTGCCGTGTGATGACACACGACGCCCTTCGGCCGCATCGTGCAATAGGTGCGGCCCCGGTTCTCCCAGCCGTCGACCTCCTCCACTTCCAGACCGACTCCTCGGGCGACGTCGGCGAGCCACAAGAGTTTCGGCATTTTCTGCTCCTCTCAGTTCGTCCCCCATCCCGTGCTTTGGTGCTCCGTGGATACTGCCCGATGGAGGACGGGTGTGACGGGCCCGTATGCGCCCATACGCAGAGCCTTCGGTCTCTCTCCTCGCCGAGCAGAGGTCTACGCCATCACCTCGAACGGTGGAATCCACTGCGAGTGGAGTCCTCTCTCGGCGCGTACCCGTAGCTTGCGCCTCTCACCGGCTCCAGGCAAGAGGCAAGTGGGGTTGACGATCAGGGCTTGTCGCAGGACCTGCGGGCGTGGCGCCGAACTCGGCCGAACGCCGCCCGTCGCCGATCGCCGGCTGCTGCCAATATGGCCTGCGCCGGGCCACGGGAAGTGGGCCGTCTCGCTACTCGATCCCTACCGTGAGCTGGTCCGCCATCACTTCCCGTAGGAGATCCACCGCGGCGATGATCTTTGGCGAGGTGAGCGAGTAGTACACGAACTGGCCCTCGCGTCGGGTTCGCACGAGACCCTTGTCGCGCAGCACGGCCAAATGCTGCGATACGTTGGCTTGGGGCAGGTCGAGTGCGATGCAGATCTCGCTCACCGCCTTGTCGCCGTCGCGAAGCGCGTTGATGATGAGCAGCCGCTTCGGGTCTGCCAGACCCTTGCAGATGCTCGCATGAAGCTGAAGAAGCTCGCGCCTGGCGCTTGACATGTATGCACCATGCCATATGCGAGCCGTCGGTGCAGAATGCGCGGGTGTCGGCCGCGGGTCCAATTCCTATAGCACAACTTGTTGACGCAAGAGTTTGCGGTCTGCGATACTCCAACGCATATTCACGTATGTGCGTACGTGAATGTCGGACGCGAGGCCGCCGAGCGAGGCCTCGATCGAGAGGAGGACGGATTGTGACCGCCGATATCAAGGCCGATCAAGTCCTCGACTGCACCGGGCTGCTCTGCCCCATCCCCGTCGTGAAGACGTCCAAGGCGATCAAGGAGATCGACGTCGGGCAGGTGCTCCACATGGTCGCGACCGATCCCGGCGCGCCCCCCGACATGGAAGCGTGGGTGCGGCAGACCGGTCACGAGATGGTTGCCCAGTCGAGCGGCGAAGGTAAGTACGAGTTCTGGTTCCGGAGGACCAAGTAGTCGAAGAGGAGACCACGATGACCGCACAGACCAACGATCCTGTCCTGCAATCGGTGGAGGAGGCCGCGCCCGCGGCTGAGGCGGTCCCTGAGCCCAGAAAGCTCGCGCTCGTGGCCTCCAAGGGTGGTCTCGACGAGGTCTACCCCATCCTCATCATGGCGTCCACCGCCGGCGCCCTCGGTTGGGAGACCCAGGTGTTCTGCACCTTCTACGGCCTCGACCTCGTCAACAAGAAGCGCCGGAAGAAGATGAAGGTGTCTGCGGTCGGCAACGCGGCGTCGCCGCCACCGATCAACGGCGTCGAGATGCGGGTCCCCGCCATCCTCGGGGTGCTCCCCGGCATGAACCGGGTGGCGACTTGGATGATGAAGAACTGGATGAAGAAGTCCAACATTCCCGACCTCGAGGACCTCTATCAGCTCTGCATCGATTCGGGCGTCAAGTTCCATGCCTGCGCCACCACCATGGGAGTGATGAACGTCTCCCAAGACGACATCGTCGACGAGGCATCGTGCCTGGGAGCCACGGCTTTCTTGGACTTCGCCTCGGGTGCCGATCTGGCCCTGTTCGTATAATCCGGAACTGAGGGGTGCCGATGGACGACGAAGCCTCGATCCTGTACGTGCAAACCCATGGTGTCGACGAGCCGTCGAAGTCGGCGACGCCGTTCTATCTCGCCACAGCTGCGGCGGCGATGGACATGGAGGTCGCCATCTACTTCACGATGCACGGGCCGACCCTCCTGAGGAAGGGGACCGGCGATACGCTCACCGCGAAGGACGGCGGAGCGCCGCTGCAGTCCTTCATCAAGCAGGCGCAGGACATCGGCGTTCGCTTCCTGGTGTGCCAGCCGTCGCTCGATCTCGTCGATCTCCAGATGGAAGACTTGATCGACGGCGTGGAGATGATCGGCGGAGCGGCGTTCAACGACCTCGCCGCCAACTCCGACGCAGTGATCAGCTTCTGATGGCGACGGCACCGGCGGCGACTTTCACCGCAGACCCGGGGGCGACGCTGTCGCCGACGTCCTACGCCGACGTCCCTTTCGAGGAGAAGCTGCGGCTGTGGGAGGAGGTGAAGGCCGACGAGCGGTTCCCCGACTACCTCTACGGTTGCTACGAGTGTGGCATCTGCGTCGCAGCGTGCCCGTCGGCGCGGTTCTACGACTTCTCGCCGCGCAAGATCGCGCAAGCGGCCGGCCGGGAGGACGTCGAGCTGATCTTCGAGCAGATGAACGACGACGTCTGGAACTGCTCGCAGTGTTTCTCGTGCAACCGGTGTCCCCGGCAGAACTCGCCGGGCGGGATCATCACGCTGCTGCGTGAGGTGGCCGTGAAGAACGGCTTGGCGTCCTCGAAGGAGGCGCTCGAGGGCTACACCCGGATCGTCTACAAGATCATGACGACCGG
>JBFFFX010000129.1:0-7456 GCA_041557775.1 Acidimicrobiia bacterium
CCGGGTTGCTCGGATGCAGCCACCGCCGGCGGTTCGGCTTCGTGCCGGGGTGCCGCCATCGCGGTCGCTCCCGGTGACAAGGTCGCGACGGCCAGCGTGAGCGCGGCGGCCCGTTCGGCGATCCGGCGCAGCGGAGGGAGGACCATCCACTCCACGGACCGGATGAGCCGGGGGAGACCGGTGGCGCAGGCGGCGGTGTACAGCACCATCGATCCTGCGATCCAGTAGAGGAGGCCGAGCGCCGCCAGACGCCCCAGACCGAGAAGTACCTGCTCCGCGCTGGAGCCCTCGAGCCATGCCCAGAGCCGGAGCCAGTCGATCGCTCCCGCCGGGCCGCCGCCCCCATGGTGGAGGGCTGCGATGGCCGCGGCGCATCCGCCCGTGACGGACAGCACGGCGAGCATCGAGGCGAGACGGGAGGCGGTGGTGGATCTGTTCGCCATGTCCCAATGAGCGTATGGGTGACGAAACCAAGTTTCAAGAGGTCAATACATCGCAAAATATCGTTCATGGGGACGAGCCTGGCGGCGGATATCGCCGCCCCATGCAGTAGCCTGCGGCCTGATGTCCTCGCCGGTCTCGTCAGACGCCGCTCCCGAATCCCGCTATCCGATCGTCCGTCGGTTGGCGTGGGCCACGCTTGCGTTCACGGTCTTGGTCATCCTCGGCGGCTCCGTGGTTCGAGCCACCGACTCGGGGGCGGGCTGCGGAGAATCCTGGCCGCGATGTGAAGGCCGGATCGTGCCGGTGTCGCCCGAGGGGGCCACGATCATCGAGTTCACCCACCGGGTGATGACGGTCGTCCTCGGCGTTCTGATGGTGGCCCTCTTCGTCGCCGTCTACCGCCACTACCGGAAGGGCCACCGGGTTCGCCGTGCGCTCAACTGGTCGGTCGGGCTCTTCCTCGGCGAGGTGCTCATCGGCGCCCTCTTGGTCGTCTTCGGTTGGGTCGAGGACGACGCCTCCGTCGGGCGGGTGATCGCGGTGACGGTCCACCTCATCAACACATTCCTTCTCCTCGGCGCGCTCGCGTTGACCGCCCACTACGCATCCGGCGGATTGTCGGCGCGCCCGTCGTGGGGGCGGAGCCGCGACCGGTTGATCGTGCTCGGGGTGATCGCGCTCCTCGTGGTCGCGGCGAGCGGGGCTCTGAATGCGCTGGCAGACACGCTCTTCCCGGCCGATTCCCTCGTCGACGCGCTGCGGGAGGAGTTCGGGCCTACCGCGCCCTTCCTGGTTCGGCTGCGCGTGATGCACCCGGTCGTGGCGATCGCCGGGGCTGGCATCCTCTTCATGGTCAGCCGCGCCCCGTCGCTCGGCGGCCAGGGCCGCGCCGCCGCGTATTCGGTGGCGATCCAGGTGCTGCTCGGCATCCAAATCATCGCCGGCCTGGTGAACGTCGCGCTGCTGACGCCGACCGAGACCCAGGTTGCCCATCTCTTGTTCGCCGACCTCCTGTGGATCTTGTGGGTGATGTTCGGCGCCGAGGTCATCGGAGAACGCACGGCGAGGGCGGTCGCTTCGGGGCGGCAGGCGTGAGTGCACCTGAGGTCCGCATCACCGACCCGCGCTCCGCGGCGTCCCCGCTGGCGCGTGTGCGGGCCTACGTCGAGCTGACCAAGCCGCGCATCATCGAGTTGCTGCTGGTCACGACCGTGCCGGCGATGGTGGTGGCCGCGGGCGAGTGGCCGAGCACGTGGCTCGTGGTGGCCACCTTGATCGGGGGCACCCTGTCGGCGGCCGGAGCGAACGTCCTCAACCAGGTCGCCGATCGTGACATCGACGAGAAGATGCGGCGCACCCGGCGCCGTCCCGTCCCCACCGCCCGCATCGAGCCGGCGGCGGCGGTCCGTTTCGGTCTGGCGCTCGGGCTCGCCGGCTTCGCCTGGCTGTGGTGGACGACCAACCTCCTCGCCGCAGTGCTATCGACCGCAGGCCTGCTCTTCTACGTGTTCGTCTACACGCTCTACCTCAAGCGCCGATCGGTGCAGAACATCGTCATCGGCGGCGCAGCCGGAGCCGTGCCCCCGCTGGTCGGCTGGGCGGCGGTGACCGGAGAGCTCGCCCTTCCCGCGTGGCTCATGTTCGCCATCGTCTTCTACTGGACGCCGCCCCACTTCTGGGCGCTGGCGATCCGGTACGAGGACGACTACGCCGCCGCCGGCGTCCCGATGCTCCCGGTGGTGGTCGGCCGCCGGCGGACGTCGGACCAAGTCGTCATCTACACCGCAGTCCTGGTCGGGGTGTCGTTCATGCTGTACGCAACGGCGGCCGTCGGCACCCTCTACCTCGCCGCCGCGCTCGTGCTCGGGATCGGCCTCTTCGGCGCCGCCTGGCGCCTCCGCCGTCACCCCGACGAGGCGATGCGGTTCTTCACGTGGTCCAACGGCTACCTCGCGCTCCTGTTCGTCGCGATGGCCGTCGACGTGCTCATCGCCTGACGGGCGCCGGCCACCCCACGGCGTCGGCCAGTATGGGAAGACGCGATAGATTCGCAGCCATGGTGAACCCGCTGCGGCTTGCGTTGATCGGATTCGGACGGATGGGTGGCAACCACGCGCGCGTCCTCGCCGGCGTCGCCGAGGTCGAGGTTTCCGCCGTGGTCGACACTCGGCCGGAGGCCCGCCGCGCCGCCGCCGAGCAGGTGCCCGGCGCCGCGGTGTACGCCGCGGTCGACGAGCTGGCCGAGTCCGGCGGCGTCGATGGCTGGCTCATCGCCTCGTCGACGCCGAGCCATCCGGCGCTCGTGCGGGCGGCACTCCAGGCCGGTGTCCACGTGCTGTGTGAGAAGCCGCTGGCCCTCGATCCGCAGGAGGGGGCGCGGCTCGGTGCGGAGGCGGAGGCGGCGGGCCGCGTCTTGCAGGTCGGCTTCTGGCGGCGCTTTTCGCCACCGTGGGTCGCCATGCGACGGTTGCTCGAGGAGGGGGCGATCGGCCGGCCTCTGATGCTCCGGCTCGCCCAGTGGGACCAGGATCCCCCTCCTGCCGAGTTCTGTGATCCGGCGGTGAGCGGTGGTCTCGCCGTGGATTGCGGCGTGCACGAGTTCGACCTCGCCGAGTGGCTCACCGGCGAGAGGATCGCCCGGGTCTACGGACGGCATCTCCCGGTCGTGGAGGCTGCGGTTGGGGCGTCTGGGGACGTCGACAACCTCGTGGCCGTACTCGAGCTGGCGAGCGGGGCGGTGGCGACCGTCGATCTGACCCGCAACGCCCGCTTCGCCGAAGACGTCCGCACGGAGGTGCTCGGCTCGGAGGGGGCCGTGCTGGTGGAGATGTTCCCGACGGGCCGCACCCGGCTCGGAGATCGGGACGGGCTGCGCACGGTCCCGGGCTCGGAGGTCGCTGCGGCCGACGCCGCCGGGGTCGCTGCCCAGGCTCAGGCCTTCGCCGCCGCGGTTGCCGGTGCCGATGTGGAACTGCCCGGCGCCGCGGCATCGAACCGTGCGGTCGCAGTCGCCGCCGCCGTCGAGGAGTCGGCCCGCACCGGCAGGCCGGTCGCCGTTCCTTCGCCGGACGCGTGAGCCGCACGGCGGTCCTGGTTGTTGCAACGATCATGGTCGTGACGGGCGCACTCGCCGCGTTCCTCGGCGACCTCGCCAACGATCCCCGCCCCCGACTCACCGTGGTCGCCGAGGCGCTGGTGCCGCCGGCCGGCATCGTCGCCCTGGTGTGGTGGTCCTGGGCGGCCATGTAGGGTTTTGCCGTGGCCCACGACACCGCTCCGATTCGCCCTGAGGAACAGTTCGACGAAGCCCGTGTCGCCGCCTGGTTGCAGGGCGAACTGGCGGAGCTCGTCGGTACGGATCCGATCGTCTTCGACCAATTCCCGGGGGGTGCCGCCAACCTCACGTACCGCGCCACCGCCGGCGATACCGAGCTCGTGCTGCGCCGGGCGCCGTTGGGTCCGGTCGCCAAGGGCGCCCACGACATGGCGCGCGAGTACCGCGTGCTGTCGCAGCTGTGGCGGGTCTACGACAAGGCGCCACGGGCGTACGCCTACTGCGAAGACCCCGAGGTCATGGGCAAGCCGTTCTTCGTCATGGAGCGGCGGCGGGGCTGGGTGATTCGCGCCTCGTGGCCGCCCGGCTTCGGCGACGACGACGCCGTGCGCCGTCATCTCGCCCAGGAGTTGGTGCGCTGGCTCGCCGAGTTGCACGTCATCGCCCCTGCGGCCGCGGGCCTCGACGATCTCGGCCGGCCCGACGGCTTCGTGGCGCGCCAGATCGCCGGCTGGGCGCGTCGCTGGGAGGCGGCCAAGACGCGTGAGGTCGCGGCGATGGACCGGGCGATGGAGCTGCTCGAACGCGACATCCCCGAGCCGCAGACGGTGTCGATCCTCCACAACGACTACAAGCTCGACAACACGATGGTGTCGGCCGAGGGCGACCTCGTCGCCGTCTTCGACTGGGACATGGCGACTCGGGGCGACCCGTTGGTCGATCTGGGTACGCTGCTCGCCTATTGGGCCGATCCCGACGGACCGACCTATCCGGTGTTCGGGGAGCGGGCGGTCACGCTGGCTCCGTACCTGACCAAGCGGGACCTGGTCGCCCAGTACGCCAAGCACACCGGCTTCGACGTCTCCCGGGTGCGGTACTACGAGGGCCTGGCGCTGTACCGCATCGCCGTGATCATCGAGCAGATCTACGCCAGGTTCGTGGCGGGCCAGACGTCCGATCGGCGTTTCGCCCGATTCGAGCCGCTGGCGCCTCTGCTGGCGGCCGCCGCCGTCGACGTGCTCGAAGGCTGAGCTGCGGCGGCTCGGTCGGCGAGGGTCAGCGCACCTCGAGCTCGAAGAGCAGCTCGTGGCTCCCCTCCAGCTCCACCTCGAAGATGCCGGGGATGTCCGCCGTGAACGTGAACTCGGTGGGGACTCCCGGGGTCAAGTCGGCGTAGACGTCGTAGCCGTGGACGTGGACCTCGTCGGCGACCTCGCTGGTCACGATGACCGTCACCTCGTCGCCGCGCGCCACGTCGGGAAGCGAGCGCACGTCGACGGTGCCGTCGGCGGCGATGGCCACCTCGATCACGAGCCGTGGATCCTCCGGCGGGGCCGACGTGCTCGTCGTCGTGGGTGCAGTCGTGGTGGGCGCGGTCGTCGGTGACTCGGTCGTCGTGGTCGTCGGGGCGGCGGTCGCACCGCTCGTGGTGGTCGTCGTCGGGGCCGCGGTGGTTTCCGGGGTCGGTTGGCTCGTTGTCGCCGTGGTGCCGGTTGCATCGTCGTCGCCCCCGCAGGACGCGAGGGCGACAAGGAGGCAGGCGAGGAGCAGTACGGGTCGTCGCATGAGCGCATCAAGGCTACCCCGGATTGACCTACGCCCCGTCAGCAGTAATCATGTAATTACATGAAAGCGAATCGAAGACCGGACAGCCCCGTCGATGCGGCTGAGGTCGCCGCGTGGTTCACCGAGCGCGTCGACGGCGAGTGGAGCGAGGCGGCCCCGGAGGTCACCGTTGACGGCGACGAGATCCTCGTCATGATCGACATCGGGGACGCCGATGTCGGCGGCGACGTCCCCGGCGACGAGCAGCAGGCGGCGCGCAAGGCTCGGGTCTCCAGCTTCCGCGAGGCGACTCGGGGGCGGCGCATGGAGATCGCCGCGGCGGCCGAGGTGCGTTTCGGCCGCAAGGTGTCGTGGGGCGTGCGCACCGGCGACGTCGGGGTCCTCTTCACGCACCTCTCGGTCCCGGCGATGACCAGGCTCCGCATCAAGGAGCGCATGGTGCTCGACACGCTGATCGACGCCGGGGTCGCCCGCAGCCGCAGCGACGCCCTGGCCTGGTGCGTGCGGCTCGTCGGCAAGAACCTGGACGAGTGGCTGGCCGAACTCCGCGAAGCGCTCGTACACGTCGAGGAAGTGCGAAGACGCGGCCCGGACTGAGGCGGGCCACACCGTTGCCCCCCGCCCGGCAGGTGTCGGACCCGGGCGAGCCTTGCGCACGGCAACTGTCCCCGGTACATTCACCGGCGATGCAACGGCAGTATTTGTTTACGTACGTCTTTACCGGGCCCTCGGCTCGGGCGAAGAGCGTGCGCTGACCAGACTGCACCGCAACGCAAAGCCCGAAGCCGAAGCGGCTTCGGGTTTCTCTTTGCCCGGGGCCGTCTCTCCATCAGGAGTCACACCATGACCACCAGCGGCCCCAAGGTCACCGCGAAGGAGCCGGTGCTCAAGAGCCACCGGCGACCCGACGACGTCTCGACAACCATCGTCCCCGTGGGCAACGTCCGGTTCGGGGACGGCTCGTATCCCGTGATCGCCGGACCCGTCGCCGTCGAGGGGGAGGAGCAGATCCTTCGTGTGGCAGGGGCGATCGCCGACGCCGGGGCCTCGATGCTGCGCGGCGGGACCTATCGCGCCGAGCAATCGCCGTACTCGTTCCGCGGCCTGGGGCTGGAGGGTCTGTGGCTGCTGGAGAAGGCGGGCCACGAGCACGGGCTTCCCACCATCACCGAGGTGATCGAACACAGCCACGTCGAAGCGGCGGCGCACCACGCCGATATGCTCGAGGTCGGGCCGGACAACATGCAGAACTACTCGCTTCTGCGCGACGTCGGCCGGTCGGGCAAGCCCGTGATGCTGCATCGCGGGCCGTCGGCCACGATCGACGAGTGGCTGATGTCGGCGGAGTACATCCTGGCGGAGGGCAACGATCGCGTCGTCCTGTGCGAGCGGGGGAGTCGCGGCTTCGACCCCCGCACCACCGACACGATGGACATCTCGGCGGTGCCGGTCGTCCAGCGCATGTCCCACCTGCCCGTCGTCATCGACCCCGCCCCGGCCAACGGTGGGGAGCACATCCTCGCCCCGCTGGCGCTCGCCGGTCGTTCCGTGGGCGCCGACGGTCTCAACGTGCTCGTCCACGACGATCCCGCCAACGCCATGGCCGGCAACGGCAACCAGCTCGACCTGGCCGCCTTCACCCACCTCATGGAGGGTCTCGGCATCCCTTCGCTGCGGGACGAGATCGACCGCATCGATCGCGAGCTGGTCAAGCTGCTCGGCCGCCGCCTGCACAGCGCCATCGAGATCGCCCGCATCAAGGCGGCGAAGGGGCTCGCCATGCGCTCGCCCGAACGCGAGGCCGAGCTGATCGCCGAGGCGCAAGACGACGCCCGCAGGGTGGGCATCGATCCCGGCTACGTGGCCGAGCTGATGGGGCTGGTCCTCGAGCACAGCCGCCGCGCCCAGCAGCGCGCGATCGACCAGAACGCATAGACTTCCGCTCATGGAGATGCGGGTCGTCGTCGGGGACGATGGAGTCGCCCGCTGCTGGTGGGGCGACTCGACGGCCGACTACCGGCCCTATCACGACGACGAATGGGGCGTTCCGGTGGACGACGACCATCTCCTGTTCGAGAAGCTGTGCCTGGAGGGCTTCCAGTCCGGGCTGAGCTGGCTCACGATCTTGCGCAAGCGGCCCGACTTCCGGCGGGTCTTCCACGGCTTCGACTA
>JBFFFX010000130.1:0-7400 GCA_041557775.1 Acidimicrobiia bacterium
CCACCAACACTACCCGTCGGCTACGGCCGTAAGTGCTGCCGGTGGGTCGAGGAACTGCGAAAACGGTGTGTCCGCTCTACCCTGGGCGCCGCCGGAACGGTTGCGCTTCGCAGGACGCTTGTGGGGCCCGGACGGCGAACACACAAAGCAGCGGATGCCCGCCATCCACTCACCAGGTCATAGGAGGCACTGATGCCCCGAGGAAGATCGCGCTGGATCCTCGTTCTCTTGCTGGCTCTCACGCTCGTTGCGGCAGCATGCGGCGGAGATGACGACGCAACCGACGACCCCGGCACCGACACGACGGCTGCGGCACAGGAGGCCGGCGACGAGGGCGAAGTGCTCAAGATCGCCTTCGTCCACGTCGGACCCGTCGCCGACAAGGGCTGGTCATGGGCCCACGATCAGGGGGCGCAGTACGTCGAGGCTCAACTCGGCGACCGCGTCGAGATCACGACCCTGGAGAGCATCCCCGAGGGTTCCGACTCGCAACGGGTGTTCGAGGACCTGGCGGCCGACGGCCACGGGCTGATCTTCGGCACCTCATTCGGCTACATGGACCCGATGCTCGCCGCAGCGGCGAACTTCCCCGATGTCGTGTTCGAGCACGCCACCGGCTTCAAGACCGCGGACAACATGGGCAACTACTTCGGCGCTGCCGAAGAGGGTCGCTATCTCTCCGGCCTGGCCGCGGGCGCGGCGACCGAAGCGAACCTGATCGGCTACGTCGCCGCCTTCCCGATCCCCGAGGTCGTGCGCGGCATCAATGCCTTCACGATCGGCGTTCGCGAGGTCAACCCGGACGCACAGGTCGAAGTCGTGTGGACGTCGACGTGGTTCGACCCGCCGAAGGAGAAGACCGCCGCCCAGTCGCTGCTCGACAAGGGTGCGGACGTCATCGCCATGCACCAGGACTCGGCCGCTCCCGGCCAGGCCGCCGATGCGGCGGGCGCCCGGTGGGTTGGCTACAACACGGATATGACCGAGTTCGCCCCCGAGGCGTGGCTCACCGCACCGGTGTGGGACTGGGGTCCGTACTACTTGATGCGCGCCGAGCAGGTCCTCGACGGTACGTGGTCCTCCGAGGCGTTCTACGGAAACATGGCCGGCGGCATGGTCGACATGGCGCCGTTCGGTCCTTCGGTCTCCGATGAGACCAAGGCGCTGATCGAGCAGAGGAAAGCAGAGATCATCGCCGGTACGTTCACCATCTTCCCCGACCCGATCGTGGACCAAGATGGGAACGAGCGTCCGCTCGGCAACATCTTCACCGAAGAGCACAGCTACTTCGTGGAAGGCGTCGTCGGCAGTCCGACGGGCTGACCACGAGCCATCGTTCGATCCAGAAGCGCCCCGGCAGCCCCGGGGCGCTTCCGCGCTCCCGCCCTCGCAACGGGCCCGTCGGTGAAGAGCGCACCCGCAGGTCGGCGCGGCGCGGTCCTTCGATCTAGATTGTGCCCATGGTCTCGTCGGACCTCGCGGTCGAGCTGTCAGGCATCAACAAGGCGTTCTACGGCGTCCACGCCAACGAGTCGGTCGACTTCGAGCTTCGCTGGGGCGAGGTCCATACCCTCCTCGGCGAGAACGGCGCCGGGAAGTCGACGCTCTGCTCAATCCTGGCCGGCCTGTACCGGCCCGATTCGGGGACCTTCCACTACGACGGCGAGCTCCGCCACTTCCGCTCGCCGAAGGATGCGCTCGCCGCGGGTATCGGCATGGTCTATCAACACTTCCGGCTGGTACCGAACCTCACCGTCGCAGAGAACCTGGCGCTGGGTCATCCCGGCGTCGGGATGCGCATCTCACAACGCGAGCTGGAGCTCGAGGCCGGCGAACTCGGCGAGCGGTACGGATTGCCGGTCGATTCCTCGGCGCGGATCTGGCAGCTCTCCGTGGGTGAGCAGCAGCGCGTCGAGATCCTCAAGCTGCTCCACCGCGACGTGCGCGTCCTGATTCTGGACGAGCCGACGGCCGTGCTGACTCCGCAGGAGGCGGACCAGTTGTTCGCCACGATGCGCCAGATGGCAAACGAGGGCAGATCGGTCATCTTCGTCTCTCACAAGCTCCAAGAGGTCAAGGCCGTCTCCGACCGGGTCACGGTGCTCCGCGGCGGAAGGCACGTCGGAACGGTGAACACCGCCGACGCCGAGCCGCGAGATCTGGCCCGTCTCATGGTGGGACACGAACTGGAGCTGTCGGTGCGCAGCGGCGGCCGGGCACCGGGGGACCCGATCCTGTCCGTCCGCGACTTGCACGTCGCCAGCGACCGAGGACTCGAGGCCGTTGCCGGCGTCAGCTTCGACGTCCGATCGGGCGAAGTGCTCGGTGTTGCCGGAGTGTCCGGGAACGGCCAGCGTGAGCTGGCATACGGGCTCGTCGGATTGCGCAGCCCGACGGCCGGCACGGTCGTCGTCGACGGTCGCGACGTGACCAACGCCAGCGTGCTCGACCACACGGACGCCGGACTCGCCTACGTGCCCCAGAGCCGGCTCGGCATGGGGCTCGCCCCCGGGCTGACGACCGAGGACAACCTCGGACTCAAGGCGTACCGCAACCCTCCGTACTCCCGCGGACCGTGGCTGTCGAAGTCTGCCTTCAACCAGCGTGGCGCTGCGCTCATCGAGCAATACGACATTCGCGGCGTGCGTCCTGGCCTCCCCATCCGCCTCCTCTCCGGCGGCAACCTGCAGAAGGCGCTCGTGGCCCGCGAGGTGAGCCTCGACCCGAAAGTCCTCATCGCCCGTTCCCCCACGCGCGGGCTCGACGTCGGCGCCACGGACGCGGTGCGCCAGCATGTGCTGACCGAACGGGAGAAGGGGACCGGCGTCCTCCTCATCTCGGAGGACCTCGACGAACTCCTCGCGTTGTCGGATCGACTCATCGTCCTCTTCGAAGGCCGGATCGTCGGCGAGATGCCCGCGGAGGAGGCCACTGCGGAGAAACTCGGATTGCTCATGGGTGGCACGGGGGGGCCGCACGGATGACGTCCCGTCGATTCATCGTCGAGCCCCGGGGCCTGGCCTCGATGCGACTTCTCCTGCTCGTCCCCATGGCGTCGGTCCTGGCGGCGCTCATCCTCGGTGCGATCTTCTTGACGCTCACCGGAGAGAGTCCGTGGGACGTGTACAAGAAGATGGTCGACGCCGCCTTTGGGGATGGACGGGGCATCAGCGAGACACTCATCTCGGCCACCCCTCTGATTCTCACGGGACTCGCCGCAGCGGTTGCCTTCAAGATGCTGGTGTGGAACATCGGGGCGGAGGGTCAGTTCCTCCTGGGTGCGATCTTCGCCGCCGGTGTCGGCATATGGCTCGGCGACGGGGCCCCGGCCGCCATCGCCGTTCCGCTGATCATCATCGCCGGAGCCGTCGGGGGCGCCTTCTTCGCCGGCCTGAGCGCGGTTCCGCGCGTGTACCTCGGAACGAACGAGATCATCACAACGCTGATGTTGAACTTCATCGCCCTCAGCTTCATGAACTACCTCATCTTCGGGAGCAACAGTCCTTGGCGCGACCAAGCGGTGAGCACGTTCCCCCAGGGTCGACCGATCCCGGAAGCGGGACGTCTGCCCGAGTTCTTCAACCGCCTCGACTACGGGATCTTCGTGGCCGTCGCCCTGGCGATCGTCGCCTACGTCTTGATCGACAAGTCGCGGTGGGGATTCGAAGTGCGCGTCGTCGGCGATTCGGCGAACACGGCGCGATACGCCGGCATCACCGTCCCGCGGAAGATCCTCGGTGTCTTCCTGCTGTCGGGCGCCCTCGCCGGTCTCGCCGGTTCGCTGTTCGTGGCCGGCACGGTCGGTGCGCTCGATCCACGCTCGCTCGACCTCGGGCTCGGCTTCACCGGAATCATCGTCGCCGCGCTCGCTCGACTGCACCCGCTGGCGGTCGTCCCCGTCGCCGTGCTCATGGGCGCGCTCAACAACGCAGGACCATCGCTGCAGTCGATCGGCGTGCCACCTGAGACCGTCACGATGCTCCAAGGGGCCATCCTCGTGTTCGCCGTGGCCGGTGAGTTCTTCATCGCCAACCGGATACGCCGTCCCGAGCACGAAGCCGTCCCGGGTACCACCTCGACGGAGGTGCCGGCATGAATGACTGGTGGTGGGTGTCCACCGTGGCCTTCGGCATCGGGTTGGGAACGCCGCTGGTGTTCGCCACCATCGGCGAGATCATCACCGAGCGCGCCGGCATCCTCAATCTGGGCGTTCAAGGCACCATGCTCGTGGGCGCCGTTTCCGGCTTCTGGGCGACGTTCAACTCGGGAAGCCTGATCCTCGGCGTTCTCGTCGCGATCCTGGCGGGTGCGGCCGTCTCCATCATCCACGCCTTCCTGTCCATCACCCTACGGGTCAGCCAGATCGTGTCCGGCCTGGCGCTGACGCTCTTCGGGACCGGCCTGGCGAGCTTCCTGGGGAAGGTCGGCAGCGAGCCACTGGTAGGCGAGCCGTCGCTGGTGACGTTCGGAGCGATCTTCGAGGACGGTATCGCCGACTGGCCGCTGATCGGTCCCATCGTGCTCGGCCACGATCTCCTCGTCTACGTGGGCGTGCTCACCGCCGCCGCAGCCAGCTACTACCTGTTCCGCACGAAACTGGGGCTCTCGCTGCGAGCGGTCGGCGAGGATCCGGCCAGCGCCGAGGCGGCTGGCATCAACGTGTCGCACGTCCGCTACGTCCATGTGTTGATCGGTGGGGCGCTGTCTGGACTCGGCGGGGCCTACTTCGCCCTCAAGATCGTCCCCACGTGGCAAGACGATCCCATCGGAGCCGCGGGGTGGATCGCCATCGCGCTCGTGATTCTGGCCAGCTGGCGCCCGTGGCGCGCCCTCTTCGTGGCCTACGCGTTCGGTTTCGCCCAGTTCCTCGAGCTGCGCCTGCAGACCTTGGGCGAGCCCTGGAGCAGCATTCCCTCGACCCTGCTGGCGATGATCCCGTTTGCGCTGGCGATCATCGCCATGATCGTTGTCGCCAGCGGCAAGCGGGCCCGGCTCCTGGGAGCCCCGGCCGCACTGGCCGTCCCCTACTTCCGCGAGCAGCGCTAGCAGAGTGCGGAGCCGCGCCAACGGCACTCTTCAACCAACGTTGAGAGCCCCTCGTCGGAGTAGTTCGCTGCCGCCACGAGTGCGCCAAACGATCTAGTCGCTCTCGCCCCGCAGGCGTCGCCGGTAGACATCGGCGAAGTGGAGGTAGTGGCCCACGCCGTCGTCCTGGCTGGCGATCTCCTCCGACCGCAGCTCGCGAATCGGCCGCGCCGGCGTGCCCCCGGCCAGCGTCCACGGTGGGATCACCCGGCCCGGCGGCAGCAGCGAGCCCGCGGCGAGCCAGGCTCCCTCTCCCAGGCTCGAGCCGTTCATCATGATCGACCCGATCCCCACCAGACAGTGATCGCCGACCGTCGCACCGTGCACCACCGCGGCATGTCCGACCGTGACCCGGCGGCCGAGGACGATCGGGAAGCCCTCGTCGACGTGGAACACGGCGTTGTCCTGGACGTTCGACTCCGCACCGATGACGATCGACTCGTACTCGGCGCGGAGCACGGCGCCGAACATGATCACGGCGTGCGGGCCAACGGTGATGGCGCCGTAGAGGCGGGCGGTTGGGGCGACGAACGCGGCGGGATCGATCTGCGGATCTGGGAGCATCGGCGGACCCTACCCCGGATCCCCATCCGGGGTAGCCCGCTACGGGATTTGCGCCGTCTGCCGGCCGGTACCCTGACTGCCATGTCTGTACCGCAAGACGCTCCCGGGGGCCGGAGCCGAACCGTCGACGTCGACGGGCCGCTGCATCTCGTCGACTACGGGGGTTCCGGGCCGCCGCTGGTGCTGCTGCACGGTCTCGGCGGGTCGCACCTCAACTGGATGCTCGTCGCCCTCCCGCTCTCGCGATCGTTTCGAGTGATCGCCGTCGATCTCCCCGGCTTCGGCCTGACGCCGCCCGAGGGACGGTCGACCGATGTCCGCCGGCAGGCGCAGCTGCTGCGGCGGTTCATCGAAGACGAGGTCGGCGAACCGGCCTATCTCGCGGGGAACTCGATGGGGGGCCTCGTGGCTCTGCTGGCGGCCGAGCGCGCTCCCGAGCTGGTGCGCGGAATCGTCCTGATCGACCCGGCGCTGCCGCCGACCTCGATGGAGATTCCCAGTGCCGACACCGTCCGCTTCCTGGGCCTCCCGCTTCTCCCGGGCATCGGGGCGAGCCTCCTCGCCCGCCGGCGCGAACGGCGTTCCGTCGCCGACCACGTCGCGGCCACGCTCGACTACGTGACCGTAGACGCCTCCCGGCTTCCCGACGAAGTACGCACGGCGGGCGAGGCCATGGAGGCGGCCCGACGCCGAATGCCGTGGTCGATACGGGCATTCGTCGACGCCGGGCGATCGATCGCCCTGGTGCTCGCCCGGCGGCGCAGCTACCTGAACACCGTGCACGGCATCGGCGCCCCGGTGCTGTTGATCCACGGCAAGGAGGACGCGGTCGTTCCGGTGGAATCGGCCCGCTGGCTCGCCGACGAGCGACCAGACTGGGAGTTCCACGTCCTCGCCGGCATCGGACACGTGCCGCAGCTCGAGGCGCCGGCTGCGGTCATCGAGTTGATCACCGCCTGGCAGAGACGGCACGCCGCAGCGGCATCGAGCGGCGTCTGAGTTGCCGGGGCAGGGCTGGGTCCGTTCTAGCCCTCGACGCGAAGGCGCCCTTCCATGCCGGCGGTGAAGTGACCCGGCAGGGAGCAGATGATCTGGTACGCGTCGCCACTCGTTGCCGTGAACGTGACCGTGGTCGAGCTTCCCGGGTCGATCGTCTCCGATGCGACGAGGGCAAACCCGGCCAGGTCGTCCGGAATCTCGGACTCCTCCGCGATCCGCGTGCCCCTTGCGAGCACGATCCAGTTGTGTTCGACCGAGCCGACGTTGTTCACCGTGACCGTGATCTCTTCACCCGCAGGCACCGAGACCTCGGCAGGGTCGAACGCGAACTCGGTGAGCTCGACTGTCAACTCGGCGCTGGCGCCACCGGGACCGTCCTCGTTCCCCCCACACGCGGCCAACACGATCGCCAGCGCTCCGAGCACGATCAGCACACGACGCATGATGTGAATTCCCTCTCCGTGAAGATGTCGGGCCGGAAGCATACGCAAGAGCCGACTGTACGGCTAACCCAGGAATACGGCCCCGCGGCAGCGGCGTAGCATTCATGAGATGGATGACACGACGTTTGCCCACGGGCTCCCCAAAGCCGAGCTCCACCTCCACATCGAGGGCACGCTGGAACCGGAATTGATGTTCACCCTGGCGACGCGCAACGGGGTGAATCTGCCCTTCGCCACCGTCGACGACGTCAGGGCCGCGTACGAGTTCACGGATCTCCAATCGTTCCTCGACATCTACTACCAGGGAGC
>JBFFFX010000131.1:0-7394 GCA_041557775.1 Acidimicrobiia bacterium
CAGGCCAGAGCAGGGAGCCGGGTCGACCGACGCCATCGCCAAGAACGCATTGTGCTCACCGCCCTCCGCTTGGCACACCACCGGCCGACGGGGTCCGGGCGGTACACCGATGTTGAGGCACTGGTACGGCTGTTCGATTGGAATCTCGTAGCCGATCGGCAGCAGCTTGTCGGTCGGGCTCACCTCGATGTGCGCAGTGGCGGTCGCGTCGACCGTGATGCTTGCGGCGCCGAGGGCCGCGCCAAACGAGTTCTCGGAATCGAGGCTGACAGCAACCGTCACATCCGCCCCGGTTGCGGTGAATGTCGTAGACGTAGACACCACGTAGCTGGTTCCGGGGTCGACGTTGGCGGCGACCAGGGCCTCGGCCTCGTTCTGGACTTCGGCCTCCAGGTACGGGCCGGGTCCGCCCGGCGGGATCGATCGGAAACTGCGCGTGACCTCGAGCACTGCCGCCGGCGCCGCGACGTCTGCCGTGGTCTGGGTCAGGCGGCTGTTCGACCACGCGTTGCCCAGGTCGACGGCGAGGGCCGCAAAGCCGATGAGGACGAGCAGGAGCACCGCCGTGAACACGAGCACGGCGCCGCGTTCTTCACGAGTGGGTCGCGGCGTCATGGGCACATCCCCGAGTCGACTTGCCACCACACCGGTTCGTCCGCGGCTTCCGTCACGAACTCCACCCGTTCCTCGATGAAGACCCCGTTGAACGCGGTGATGAAACCGGTCAACGGGCTGTAGGCGACCCGGATGTTCACGGTCGCCCGGTCGCCGCGTTCGTAGCTTCCCGGTATGACGCCGTCCACGCGAACCGTCGCCGGGTTGGTCAGGTCGAGGTCGTCGCAGACGAGGTTGGCGATGTCCTGAGAGGTTGCGCCGGGATGATGGACGGCGACGCGGACCGATTCCCGCGCCACACCTCGAACGGCGTTCTGCTGACTGAAGGCCCACGCGGCTTCGGCGACACCGAAAGCGAGCAGGATCAGGAGCGGGAGGACGATCGCCATCTCCACCGCCGCCACGCCCCGCTCCCTGTGTGACGATCGCCGCAGCCGTTTCACGGACATAGCTGCCATCCTGCGCTCGGCCACGCGGGTCCCGCATCGATCGTCGCCTGCTCGACGAAGAAGTTGTGCAGCGACTCGAGGTTGGCGCCGGCGAGGGCGCCGTCGAAGAACCCCGTCAAGGTCTGGTAGGGCGCTCGCAGCTCGACCTCGGCGGTTCCTCCGCTGGCCTGAGGATCGGTGAGCTCCAACGGGGCGCTGATCCGGTATTCGACGACGTCCGAGTTGATCAGGTCGAAGTCGTTGCAGATCAGGCTCTGAGCAGTCGGTGCGTCGTCGACTGTCGCCACACGCGCCGCCTCGCGGGCGACATGGCGGATCTCATTGTTCTGGGCGAACGCGTAGGAGAACTCGATGATGCCGAACACGAGGATGAGAAACAGCGGCAGCACGAGCGCCATCTCGACCATGGACGCGCCGGCCTCGTTGCGCGCATGACGCGCAACGAGTTGCCGTGTTGTTATGCGCCTTGGTGACGGCACAACCCACCCCCATCCATGCTGATCAGGGCCCTGCCGAGGCTGCGTCCGAAGTCGCCTTGAAAAAGGGTAGTGGGGTTCGGGGACCATGGCGACCGCTTTGCGCTGCCACGGCGCTGCACGGGACGGCCTGTGGTCAGCTCCGGTGGGCCACGAGGAGCGGAACGGAGCGTTCGGCGTCCGTGAGCCCGCCATGGTTGCCGATCATGCGGTCATCCGAGTGCTTGTGGAGCAGCAGCCGGTTGTCGTCGGCGACGAGGACGCCATCGGGGGCGCGCACAGCAAAGGCATCGTGCCGGGGCACTGGACCCCACCAGTGCTGCATGTCGTCGCGCTCGATCCACGTTGCGGGCAGCTCGGCGGCGAGCGTCGCGCCTTCTCCCCGGACGAACATGACCCGCCCGTCGCCGTAGAACTCCCGGTCGCGATGTGCCGGGCCGGCGATCTTGGTCTGCCGGTGCTTCGGGAAGTCGACGTGGCCGTGGTCCGCGGTGCCGACGAGGACGACATCGGTGGGGAGCGTCGCCGCAAGCGCCGACCAGACCCAATCGGCGATCGCGATGGCGTCGCCGTACTCGGGCGCCTGCTGGCCGTAGACGTGAGCAGCGAAGTCCACCGGGGGTACATAGGTGAGGATCAGCCGGCCCGGCACCGCGGCCAGCCGGCGGGTCGCGTCGATCAGCTCGTCGATGGTCGCAATGCCATCGAATCGGCACCCGCGATACAGCAGGCGCGACAAGGGGCTGCCGGTGAACGCAGCGGGCTGCACGGTGATCGGCTCCCGGCCGGCCGCCGTCAACCGCTCCCACAGGTTCGGCGCCGGGAGCAGGTCGTCCGTGGCGATGGCGACGGGCTCTCCCCAGAGGGTCGTCCACTTGATCGTGTTGACCACCAGTTCGATCTCTGGCATCCACAGCTGATAGCCGAGGAGTCCATGGCGCGACGGCGGCAATCCTGTGGCGACGCTGGCCAGCGCCACCGTGGTGGTCGTGGGGAACGGAGCGTCGATGGCCGCGGACAGGTGTGACGCGAGCGATCCGGCGCGGGGGTGGTCGAGTTGGGCGGTCCCCAGCCCGTCGTACAGCACGACGACGTACGTCGAGGCCTCGGGGATCCGGGCGCTGAGGTCGGTGTGCAGCCGTGGCGACACCGCATGTCCGGTCAGTCGGTACTCGAGCTCCGCCACGAGGTTGATCAGCGATCCCCCGCCGTAGTCGGGGGGTGTCAGCGCCGTCATCGGGGATCTCCCAGGACGCCGGCCGCCGCCGCGAACACGGCGTCGGGGTCGGCCGCAGGGTTGGCCGCCACCGAGCGCAGCCATGTCCCCGACTCGAGCTTGATGAGCGATGCGAACGCGTGCCGCATCGCGTCCCTCAGGCTCGCCGGATCGGCTTGGCGGGGCCGCCATGCGATGACGCCGCTGCGATTCGGCCCCCACAGTTCGAAGCGCTCGTCATCCTCGACGAGCCGTGCCAGGCGATCGGCGTGGTCCATGCCCGCGCCGATCCTCGCCGCCAGGCCCTCCCGCCCCCAGGCGAGGAGCGTTGCGGCCAAGGAGATCGCGGCGGCCCCGTGGGAGCCGAGAAGGCCGATGTTCGGCACGGCGAGATACCCTCCGCCGAAGGTCATGGCGTCGTGGGCGGCGGTCTCGTCGGCGAACAGCACCAACGCAGACTCCTTCGGCTGGTAGAGCCACTTGTGTGCAGACACGGCGACAGAATCCGCTGTGTCGATGCCGTTGAGCACGTGCCGATGGCTTCGGCTGAAGCGCAGCGGCCCTGCCCAGGCGGCGTCGACGTGTCGCCACGCCGCCCCACCGCCGGCATCCAGGGGATCGATCGCCCCCGTTGCCGTCGTCCCGGCGGTCAGCACGATTGCGGCATCGGCCAGGTCCGGGAGCGCGTGCGGATCGAGGCGGTGCGTTGCGTCCACGTCTGCGTGTTCATAGGCGAGGCCGAGAATGGCGGCGGCCTTGCGGACGCTCAGGTGGGCGTGGGCCGAGGCTACGACGCGACGGACGCCGGCGACTTCCCGGGCGGCCCACAACGCAGTCAGATTGGCCACGGTGCTGCCGGGCACCACGTGACCTCCGCCCATCCCGAACTCCGGCGCGAGCCAGTCGACGACGCGGCGCTCGACTCGACGGGCTGCGGCTCCGGTGTCCTCATGGAGGAGGTTCGGGTTGGTGGCGGCGTTCCACAGGGCCGTGATCCACGTGATCCACGGCGGCGGCGGGTCCATGTGGGCGAAGAAGCCGGGGTGACCGAGCTGGGCGGCGCGATCCAGGGCCATCCCAGCGATCTGGTCCAGGGCCGCCATCTCGCCGACGCCTTGCTCCGGGAGTCGCTCCGGCAACTCGACGTCGTCGAGCATCCCCGCCGGTGTGGGCCGGGGCCGGAGCGCACGTTCGAGGCGGGCGGAGGCGAAGTGAAGCGCTTCTGGCGGCAGGTTCCGGTCGGGGTGCACACGGCGACGCTAGTCGGGGTCGACCGCGGCTACGGACGTTGCGTCGCCGTCGTCCCGCACGGGAGGTGCAGCCGTCGATCCGAGGCTTTCTCGGCAGGGTCGTCCAGCCGGGTGCGAGGCCTTGGCGGCCCCCGGCGCGCTCTCGCTTTTGGCGCGCCTATCGCCCAACCTATACTCGCCCCGGAAATCGGCCCTCGTGCCGATCCCTCTCGCGTAAGGGGCTCTACGGAATGCTCGATCAGTACCTCGGTGACTACATCACCGTGGCCGCATTCCTCGCCATGGGAGCTCTCCTGGTCGGCGGAGCGATTCTTGCGTCCGGTCTGCTGCGACCGAACAACCCGACCCCGGTGAAGTCCGAGACCTACGAGTGCGGAATCGACCCGGTCGGCGGCGGCTGGTCGCAGACACAGATTCGCTACTACATCTTCGCCCTGCTGTTCCTGATCTTCGACGTCGAGGCCGTCTTCATCTTCCCGTGGGCCGTCCAGCTCGAGAGATTCGCCGAGCTCGGCATGGGCGGGTTCGTCCTCGTCGAAATGGTCATCTTCATCGGCATCCTCGTGCTCGGGCTGGTGTACGCCGTGCGCAAGGGGGTCCTCAAGTGGGAGTGATCGAGAAGTTCGGCGCCCCCAAACCCCTGTCGTGGCTGCTCAACTGGTCGCGCAAGTATTCGTTGTGGTTCTTCCAATTCGGGCTCGCCTGCTGTGCCATCGAGATGATGGCCGCCTCCAGCCCGCGTTATGACTTCATGCGGTTCGGCATCATCCCGCTGCCGGCATCCCCACGCCAGGCCGATCTGATGGTCGTGGCCGGCACGGTGACCGACAAGATGGCGCCGGCCATCCGCCGGCTCTACGACCAGATGCCGGAACCCAAGTACGTGATCTCGATGGGCTCCTGCTCGAACTGCGGTGGGCCGTACTGGGATTCGTACTCTGTCACGAAGGGTGTCGATCAGGTCATTCCGGTCGACGTCTACGTGCCCGGGTGCCCTCCCCGTCCGGAGGCCCTGATGGAAGGCATCGTGCTGCTCCAAGAGCAGATCACGAACGAAGACGTGCGCGAGAAGTGGAGCAGGCGTGACCGACAGCCCGTCTGAGCCGACTGCAGAAGGGGTCGTGACAGACGGTGAGGCCCCTGCCGGTGACCTCGCCGCCGACCTCGCCGCCGCCGTTGACGCCACGACCTGGAGCGACGACCACGGGACGCTGCGCCTGCGCGTCGATCGCGACCGATGGGCGGGGGCCGTGGCCGCCGCCGCCGAGCGTTTGCCGTTCTTCTCGTGGCTCTCGGCAATCGATTGGTCGCGCGAGGTGGCGGTCGGCGAGCCCGCCGACGACGTGGAGAACCTCGAGGAGCGTTTCGAGGTGCTGTGCCGGTTGTCGTCGGTCACCGACGCCGATGCGGCGATTCTCGTCGCCGACGTCCCCAAGGACCATCCCTCGATCGCGTCCATCGTCGACATCTTTCCGGGCGCCGGGTGGCACGAGCGCGAGGCCGCCGAGATGTTCGGTATCGACTTCCCGGGGAACCCCAACCTCGCAAAGCTCTACCTGCCCGACAGCTTCGAAGGCAATCCGCTGCTGAAGTCGTACCCGCTGCTGGCTCGCGAGGTGAAGCCGTGGCCGGGCACGGTGGACGTCGAGGACATGCCCTCCACGGAGAACAAAGAAGCGGGAGCACTCACGGGGGAGGCGGAGTGATGGGTATCCCGTATCCCGTATCCCGTATCTCCAACGCTCTGGACCCGATTGATGTGGTGGAGGGCGGCGGCTCTCGTACCGGCCACGGGCCACGGGCTTCGGCCGAAGGGCCAAAGGCGGTGGCCTCGTGACAGGGCTCGACGCACGGGCCGCCATGCACCTTTCTGAGGCCGCCGTCTCGGTAGAGCTCGAGACCGCCGACATGACACTCAACATCGGACCGCAGCACCCGTCGACGCACGGCGTGCTCCGGCTCGTCGCCAAGGTCGACGGGGAGCGGGTGGATTCGGTCGAGCCGGTCATCGGCTACATGCACCGCGGCTACGAGAAGCTGTCCGAGGTGCGGACGTACGCCCAGATCACGGCGCTGGTCAACCGCATCGACTGGGTTTCCGGCTTCGCCAACGAGGTGCCCTTCGTCGTCGCCGTGGAGCGGCTCATGGGCATCGAGGCTCCGGAGCGGGCGCAGTGGATCCGTTTGATCCTCACGGAGATGACCCGGATCTCCTCGCACCTCCTCTTCATGTCTTCGTACCCGCTGGAGCTGGGCGCCGCCACACCACTCATGTACGCGCTGCGGGAGCGGGAGCACGTGATGGACCTCATCGAGGGCGTCACGGGCGGCCGTTTCCACCCGAACTTCAACCGGGTCGGCGGCGTCAAGCCGGCGGCCGGCGGCGGCTCGGCGACCAAGAAGGTGTCGCAGGATCTGCCCGCGGGGTTCCTCCAGGGGACGCGGGAGGCGATGGACAAGGTCGATGCCGTCTGCGACGAGCTCGACGAGTTGGTGATGGGCAACGAGCTGATCCAGGCGCGGACTGTCGGCGTTGGTGTCATTCCTCCCGACATCGCGCTCAGCTACGGCCTCTCCGGACCCAACCTCCGAGCCTCCGGGGTCGGCTTCGACCTCCGCAAGCACGAATCGCTGCTCCCATACGACAAGTTCGAGTTCGACATCCCGGTAGGGGAGGTAGGCGACTGTTACGACCGTTTCTCGGTGCGCCTGGCCGAGATCCGGCAGGCGACCCGCATCGTCCGCCAGGCGGTCGACACGATTCCCTCGGGTCCGCTCCAGGCCAAGGTGCCGAGAATCCTCAAGGTGCCGCCGGGCGAGATCTACGTCCGCGCCGAGAACCCGAAGGGTGAGATGGGCTACTACGTCGTCAGCCAGGGCGGCCGGATCCCGTACCGGGTGAAGGTGCGCTCGGCGTCCTTCAGCAACCTCTCCATCCTGCCGTGGATTCTCGAAGGCGCCCTGGTTCCCGACCTCGTCGCCATCATGGGCTCGCTGGATTTCGTTCTCGGGGACGTGGACCGATGAATGGCGTCGTGTCTATCGGGTATCCGGTATCCGGTATTCGGTGTCCGGTATTCGGTATTCGGTATCCGGTATCGGGTATTCGGAGTGCCGTCAGTCTGCGGCAAGGGTCCCCGGCCCACGACGCTCATACCGGCTACGGACTACCGGCTACCGGCTACCGGCTACGGGCTACGGGCTACGCACCGTCGCAGGCGGTGCATACGGGCTACCGGCTACCGGCTACCGGCTACGGCATCGCCGGGGGCGATGCCGCATGAACTTCTGGCTTGCGCTCGTCGTGAAGGTCGGCGCCATCCTCGCCGTGGTGATGCCGGCGGCGCTGCTGGTGATCTTTGGTGAGCTGAAGATCTCTGCGCACATC
>JBFFFX010000132.1:0-7320 GCA_041557775.1 Acidimicrobiia bacterium
ACACACCAACGACGAGTTCGTCGTCACCGCCGTCGTCGTCACCGCCGCACGCGGCTACGACGAGGGCGAAGACGGCGAAGATCGCCAAGAGCTTTGCGCTCAACTTCATTGTCAGTTCCTCCAAGCTGGGCTGCCATGTAGTGGGCGGCCCCTAGCGGCGAATGCTACGAACCGCTCCGCCATGCGGCAACTTCGGAGGCCGTCGTCTCTCGCGGCTGCAGCAGATCAAGTCCGTAATACGATGAGCCATCGACCATTCCGCCAGGAGGCGATTACCGTGCCGAGCCGGCGAGCCAACCGCACGATCGGAATCCTCGTCGTCGCGACCGCCGCAACGCTCGGCGGGTTTGCCGTCGGCGGCATCTGGTCGAGCGGCGACGACTGTTCCGTGAATTCGGCCCATCCGGATTGGTCGGTGGCGCGGCAATGGAACGAGCTGGCGCTCGATGCGATCCGGCGGGACCTGCCCGCTCCAACCGTCCACGCCCGGAATCTCTACCACCTGTCCGCCGCCATGTGGGACGCCTGGGCAGCGTACGAAGACGGCGCCGCGGGTGTCTTCGTCGACGAGCACCACACCGCTTCCGACATCGCAGCCGCCCGCAACGAAGCGATCAGCTACGCCGCGTTCGGTGTCCTCGAGGCGCGCTACCTCGACTCGGTAGGCGCCGTCGACACGATCCCTGCGCTCGACTCCCTCATGGAGTCCCTCTGCTACCCGATCGACACCACCGAGACGGAGAGCGACGCCCCGGCGGCCGTCGGCAACCGCATCGCCGCCGCCATCCTCGCCGCGGGCCTCCAGGACGGATCGAACGAGGCCGAGGGCTACGCGGCGCCCGCATACGAGCCCGTGAACGAGCCCCTCGTGGTCGCCGAGTCGGGGACGAGGATGATCGATCCCAATCGGTGGCAGCCCCTGCAACTCGAGCAGATGATCTCGCAGAACGGCATCCCGGTCGAAGACGAGTCACAGGAATTCATCGACCCGCATTGGGGTCACGTGACCGGGTTCGCGCTCCCCCCGGGAGGAGCCAACGGCCTTCCGGTCGACCCGGGACCGCCTCCATACCTCGGCGATGCCGCAACGGATTCGGCGTTCAAGGACGCAGCCGTCGAGGTCGTCCGCTACAGCAGCCTGCTCGATCCCGACTCGGGCCGGACGATCGACATCTCGCCCGCCACGCTCGGCGCCAACCCGCTCGGTACCTACGACGGGATGGGCCACGACGGCAACCCGGTCACCGGAGCACCGTACGCCGAGAACCTCGTCGCCGAAGGCGACTTCGCGAGGGTCCTCGCCGAGTTCTGGGCCGACGGTCCCGACTCGGAGACGCCACCGGGACACTGGAACACGCTCGCCAACACCGTGTCGGACCAGATCGACCCCGACCTTCGAATTGGCGGGTCCGGAGCCGCGGTCGACCGCCTCGAATGGGATGTGAAGCTCTACCTGGCCCTCAACGCCGCCAACCACGATGCCGCGATCGCCGCGTGGGGATCGAAGGGCTACTACGACTACGTGCGGCCGATCTCGATGATTCGGTACCTCGGCGGCCTCGGCCAATCGTCCGATCCCGGCGGCGCGGCATTCCATCCCGACGGCCTGCCGCTGGCCGCCGACCTCGTCGAGGTCATCACTCCGGACTCCACGGCACCCGGCGGGCGCCACGAGGACCTCGCTGGCCACGAGGGCGAAATCGCAGTGCTCGCCTACACAGGTACCCCCGACGACCCCGAAGCAGGACCTGCCGGTGTGTCGTGGATCCTCGCCGTGGACTGGGTCCCGTACCAGGCGCCCACCTTCGTCACTCCCTCGTTCGCCGCGTACGTCTCCGGACACAGCACCTTCAGCCGCGCCTCGGCGGAGGTCCTCGCCCACTTCACGGGCAGCGAGTACTTCCCGGGAGGGCTCGGCGAGTGGACCATCGCCGCCGGCTCCCTCGAGTTCGAGGCCGGGCCCGACGAGGACGTGACCTTGCAGTGGGCCACCTACGCCGATGCGGCAGACCAGGCCGGCATCTCCCGCCTGTACGGAGGCATCCACGTCCGGGCGGACGATCTGTCTGGCAGGCTGATGGGCGCCGCCATCGGCGACGCGGCGTGGGAGAAGGCGCTCGAGTACTACGGGGCGCCCGACGAGGCGGACGGGTAGGCGGTGGATCGTGCTCTCGAGGACGAGACGCATCGCGGGCATCGCCATCGTCCCGATCGTCGCGACCGTCGTCGGTCTGATCATCGCCGCACGTTGGGGGGCGGACACACCGGCGGAGGCGATGCCGCCGCCGCGGTTCGTCGACGAGACCGGCCACGCCGGACTCGACCACACCTACGACGGTGAGTTCACGTTCTTTGTCGGAGGTGGCGTCGCCACCTTCGACTGCGACGACGACGGTCTGCCCGACCTCTTCGTCGCCGGCGGAGCGAATCCTGCCTCTCTCTATCGCAACGACAGCGACGTCGGCGGCGAGATTCGCTTCTCGCCGATCCGGGATGAGGCCACCGAACTGACGGACGTGACCGGCGCCTATCCCCTCGACGTCGACGGCGACGGCCGCGTCGACCTGGCCGTGCTCCGCCTCGGTGAGAACGTGCTGCTCCGCGGTCGCGGCGACTGCCGCTTCGAACGGGCGAACGAGCGATGGAACGCCGCCGGAGGCGACGACTGGACCGCGGCGTTCAGCGCCAAGTGGGAGTCAGCGGACGGGTTACCGACCCTCGCTTTCGGGAACTACATCACGCTCGACGAGAACGGCCGGCAATTCGGTGGTTGCGCCGACAACTTCCTGCTCCGAGCCGACGGCGGCAGCTTCGCCGACCCGACACGCCTCAGCCCCGGATGGTGCACCCTCTCCATCTTGTTCACCGACTGGGACCGGAGCGGGCGGCGCGACCTCCGCATGACGAATGACCGCCACTACTACCGCGACGGCGAGGAGCAGCTCTGGCGGGTCGCTGCCGGGGAGGCGCCCCGGCTCTACACGCGCGACGAGGGCTGGAAGAAGATGCAGATCTGGGGCATGGGGATCGCCACCCACGATGTCACCGGCGACGGACTGCCCGAGGTGTTCCTGACGAGCCAGGGAGACAACAAGTTTCAGGAGCTGACGGCCGGTCCCGATCAGCCGACGTACGGCGACATCGCCATCCGCCGGGGCGTCACCGCCCACCGCCCCTTCACCGGCGGGGACGTCCTGCCCTCGACTGCCTGGCACCCCGAGTTCGAGGACGTCAACAACGACGGCTTCGTCGACCTCTTCATCACGAAGGGCAACGTGGAGGCCACGCCGGGTTATGCGGTCGACGACCCGAACAACCTGCTGCTCGGCCAACCGGACGGCACCTTCGTCGAGGGAGCCGAAGAGGCCGGGATCGCCGATTTCGCCAAGACGAGGGGTGGCGCCGTCGTGGACCTGAACCTCGACGGCCTGCTGGACATCGTCCAGGTCAACCGGCGGGAGCCGGTGCGTGTGTGGCGGAACATGGGCTCCGGCGACGGCGACGAGGCCGAGCCGATGGGCAACTGGGCCGCGCTTCGCCTCTCACAGGAGGGATCCAACCGAGATGCCGTCGGCGCCTGGGTGGAGGTGCGAATCGGCGAGCACCTCGTCTCGCGCGAGGTCGTCGTCGGCGGCGGACATGCCGGGGGCCAGCACGGATGGCTCCACTTCGGGCTCGCCCGCGCTCGCGGGGCCGAGGTGCGGGTCCAGTGGCCGGACGGTGAGATGGGCCCCTGGCTCCACCTCGAGGCGAACGAGTTTGCGATCATCGTCCGCGGCGCCGACGACGTGCGGCCGTGGGCGCCTATGGAGGAGTGATCATCAATGAGTGCGCAGCTTTCCATTGTCGCCCTGCCCGATTTCGGCATGCCGGATCGCATGCCGGAGCTCCCGAGCCACATCTATGCAGAGCGGATCGGACGGCTGCGAGAACGCGCCGACGCCCGCGGCTTGGACCGGGTGATCGTCTACGCGGACCGTGAGCACAGCGCCAACCTCGCGTACCTGACCGGCTTCGACCCCAGATTCGAGGAAGCCGCGCTGATCGTCGGCCCCGACGCCGAACCGGCGATCCTCGTCGGCAACGAATGCTGGGGCATGGCCGAGGCGGCCCCCTTGCCCATGCGCCCCCACATGTTCCAAGACTTCAGCCTGCCGAGCCAGCCCCGCGACAAGTCACGACCCCTGGCGGAGATCCTCGACGACGAGGGAATCCGCAGTGGATGCCGGGTCGGTGTCATCGGGTGGAAGGAGTACGCCGAGCCGTGGATGAGCGACGTGCCCGCGTACCTGGTCGACCAGTTGCGCGGCATCACCGGCCCGAACGGCTCGGTGGTCAACGCCACCGGCATCCTCATCGACGCCGCCGACGGGCTCCGGGTGATCAACGAGGTGGAGCAGCTCGCGTTCTACGAGTGGGCCGCCTGCCAGACCTCCGAGGGCGTGCGCCGGCTGCTCTTCGGGTTGCAGACCGGGATGACCGAGCGGGAGGCGGTCCGTCTACTGCAGTGGAACGGGATGCCGCTCTCGTGCCACCTCATGCTGACGGCCGGAGAACGGGCGTCGCTGGGTCTGCTCAGCCCCGGCGACCGGCCGATCGAGCGCGGCGACCGGTTCACGGTGGCCTTCGGGATCTGGGGGGCGTTGAACTGCCGCGCCGGGTTCGTCGTCGCCGACGAGACCGAGCTGCCGTCCGGCATCCACGACTACGTCGACAAGCTGGTCCGGCCCTACTTCGAGGCGATCGCCGAGTGGTACCAGGCGCTGCACGTCGGCCAGACCGGCGGGGTGCTCCACGAGATCATCGATCGTCACCTGGGCGACCCGTTCTTCGGGATCTTCCTCAATCCCGGGCACCAGATTCACCTCGACGAGTGGGTCAACTCGCCCGTCGGTCCCGGCTCGACCATCGAGCTCCAGTCGGGCATGGCGTTCCAGGTCGATGTCATTCCGGCGACCGGGACGGAGTGGTTCACGACGAACATCGAGGACGGCATCGCGCTGGCCGATGAGCCGCTCCGCGCCGAATTCGCCGCCGCTCACCCCGACGCGTGGAACCGCATCCAGGCGCGCCGCACCTTCATGCGCGAGGCGCTCGGCATCACGCTGCACGAGGATGTGCTGCCGTTCTCCAACATCCCGGCGTATCTCCCCCCGTTCCTGCTCGAGCCCCGCCGCGTGATGACCCTCCGGTGAGCGCGTGATGCGCCGGGCCACGCTCACCATCGGAGGGGAGCTCGTGGACCATGTCGCCGCGGAGACCGGGCCCCGCATCGAGATCGCGTTCGAGCTGCCCGCCGGCGTGCGCGACCTCGTGCAGGCGCAGGGCATTCCTCACGTCGAAGTCGCCGGCCTCACGGTGAACGGTGAGGCGGCTGCGTGGGCACAGCGGATCGATGACGGCGACCGGATCGAGCTCGCCCCCCGCTACCCGCTCGCCACGACGGACCCGGATCCACGCTTCCTGCTCGACGGACATCTGGGCAAGCTGGCCCGGCTGCTCCGATTGCTGGGACTCGACGCCGAGTACGACCCAGCCGCGGACGACGCCGCGCTGGCGCAGCGGTCCCCCGGCGGACGCATCCTGCTCACGCGCGACCGCGGCCTGTTGATGCGCCGATCCGTCGTCCGCGGCCGCTGGATTCGCACCACGGTGCCCACCGAGCAAGCGGTCGAAGTCGTGTCCGCGTTCCGCCTCGCGGCTGCCGTGGCGCCCCTCACCCGGTGCCTCGAGTGCAACGGGCGCTTGGTGCCGGCGCAGCCCGAGCCGGGCGATCTCCCTGCGGGCGTGCGCGACCGCTATCGCGACTTTCATCGCTGCAGTGACTGCGACCGTGTCTACTGGCCGGGGACCCACCACGCGGCGCTCCGCAGGCAAGCTGACGAGATCCTCGACCGGAGTCGTGGGCTCAGCGGCCGTAGCGGCCGATGAGTCGGCCTTCCCCGAGCAGGAGAGCCTCCATGGCGGCTATGACCTCCGCCTTGGTCGCTCCTTCCTGGAGACCGAGATCCCCCGAGAGCGCGTACACCCGGAAGACGTAGCGGTGCACCCCCGACGGTGGACACGGCCCGCCGTAGCCGGTGCGGCCCCACGAGTTCCGGCCCCCGACCCCGATCGAGCCGACGTCCTCGCGGATCGCGGTCGTGACCGGAATGTCGAACGCCACCCAGTGATCCCACGAGCCCCCGGGCGCATCCGGGTCGTCCATGATCAGCACCAGCGACCGGGTGCCCTCCGGCAGCCCCTCCAACTCCAGCGGAGGCGACACGTCGGCACCGTCGCACGTGTACTCGGTGGGAATGATCTCCCCTTCCGCAAACGCCGTCGACATCAACCGCATCGTCTCGACCCCCGTTGTCGCTGCGGGCTCCGCGCCGCCACGAGCTGCTGCGCCGAGCACAACAGCGCTGACCCATGCGCCGAGGAGGTGGGTGGGTGAGACATGCCTCACACGCCCCGCTCCCTGCCGACCTCGAGCCGGTGGAAGTGGTCGGCCTTCACATATACCGCCACGGACCCGCAGTGCGGGCACTCGTAGCGGTTCGAGACGACCAGCGCCTCCAGGGTCGCGCGGTCGACCTGCAGCGGAGGAGCGAACGCTCGGCCGCACACCGCACAGCGCACCAGCAGGGTCTCAGCCGTCATCTCCTCATGGTGCGCGACGGCGACGGCGATGGGAAGGGCCGATGGTCGCTGAGGACGGTCGGCCCTTCTCGCCGGATGTCGCCGCAGATACGCTGGCCACGTGGACGGCGTGCGTACCCCGGCCGTCGCCGGGAGCTTCTACCCCGGTGGCCTGATCGAGCTCGACGCCATGGTGCACCGGCTGCTCGGGGCGGCGGTTCCGCCGCCCGTCGACGTCGAGCTGCGCATGCTGATCGTCCCCCACGCGGGACTCGTGTTCTCGGGACCGGTTGCGGCCACGGCCTATGCCCTGGTGGACCGAGCGGCGGTGCGACGGGTGGTGCTCCTCGGTCCTTCCCACTTCCGCGGCTTCCCCGGTCTCGCGCTCTCGGGGCAGACCGGCTTCGCCACGCCGCTCGGCACGGTTGCGATCGACGAGTCCCTTGCGAGCATCGCGGCGGCACACGCACGGCCCATTCCGGCGGCCCACGCCCGGGAGCACAGCCTCGAAGTGCAGCTCCCGTTCCTCCAGTCGATCCTCCGCGACTTCTCCTGCTTGCCGGTGCTCACGGGAGACAACGACCCCGCACCGGGTGGCGCCCTCCTCGAAGCCGTAGTCGACGCGGCGGACCTCATCGTGATCAGCTCCGATCTGTCGCACTACGAGGATCATCAGACGGCCCAGCGCATCGATGC
>JBFFFX010000133.1:0-7316 GCA_041557775.1 Acidimicrobiia bacterium
GCGTGCCGCCGCCTCGAAGGCAACCGGCCGCTCCGCCGCACTACAATCGATTGCATTCCGGCACACGACAGCGACGAGGAGCGCGCATCCATGTCCGACATGGCTCAGTTCCCGGACCTCCGCAGCCTCGTTCCCCAAGACACCCCGACCGCCGGGGGGAGCACCGCAGTGCGGCAGGCGTGGGGATGACTCGAGGAGGGCCGTGACGACGAGGACCGGTCCCGGACCGCTGCCCGACCTCACCCGCCGGGTCGAGGACGAACCGCTGCTCACCGGCCGCGGCGCGTTCGTCGCAGACGTCGTTCCGGAGGATGCGCTCCATGCGTGGTTCGTCCGCAGTCCCTTCCCCTGCGGGGAGATTGCCGGCATCGACGTGACCGCCGCATTGGCGGCCCCGGGGGTCGTCGCGGTGTACACCGCGGCTGATCTCGGCCTCAACGACCTGCCGGCCCCGCCGGTCGGCGGACGGGAGGTGCACGGCGCCGGCCGCCCGATGCTTGCGGCGGATGCGGTCAGGCACGTGGGCGAAGCGCTTGCGGTCGTCATCGCCGAGCGTCCCGCGCAGGCCGAGGACGCCGCCGGCCTCGTCTTCCCCGACATCGACCCCGGCGAACCGGTGCTCACGGTCGACGCCGCGGTGCGCGACGAGCATCTCGTCCACCCGGCGGCCGGATCGAACGTCGTCATCCACGAACGCACGAGCGCCGGCCCGGAGCCGGTCGCGACGGAGCTCGTCGAAGTGACGGTCTCGGTCGCCCATCCCCGGCTGGCGCCGTCGCCGATCGAGCCGCTGACCGCCCTCGCCATCCCTGAGGGCGACGGACTGCACGTGTATGCCGGCGTGCAGGCGGCGCACACCCTGCAGCGCCAGCTCGCGGCGGTGCTCGACATCGCGGTCGACCGCATCCGGGTGACGGTGCCCGACGTCGGCGGCGCCTTCGGCATGAAGCGCTTCTACCCGGAGTACGCCGTGACCGCGGCCGCAGCGCGGCGCGTGGGCAGGCCTGTGGCATGGATCCAACCCCGGCGTGAGCTGTTCTCCACCGGGACCCACGGGCGAGGTCAGCACCACGAAGTGACGCTGCGGGCGACCCCGGACGGCGACATCCGCGCCGCCCGCATCCGTCTCACGACCGACATCGGCGCCTACCCCCATCGCGGCGCCCAGGTCGGACTGTTCTCGCGGCTCGTCGCCACGGGGCTCTACGACATCCCACGCGTCGACTTCGAACTGGTCGCCGCCCTCACCAATCTGCCGCCTACCGGCCCGTACCGGGGCGCCGGCCGGCCCGAGGCGGCACTGGCCATCGAGCGGGCGGTCGATGCGCTGGCTCGTCGGCTCGGCCTCGATCCCGCGGAAGTGCGGCGCCGCAACCTGATCACCGCACTCCCCCACACGACGCCCACGGGCGCCCGCCACGACTCCGGCGACTACCGCGCCGCCCTCGACCGCGCCCTCCAACTGGCCGACTACGAGGGTGTCCGCCGGGAACAGGCGGCGAGGCGCCGCCGCGGCGCTCCACCCATCGGGATCGGCATCGGTGCGTTCATCGAGCGCGCCGGCGGCGCACCGGACTCGTGGGAGTACGGGCACGTCGCCCTCGCGGCCAACGGCACCCTCGTCACCCGCACCGGGGCGACCTCGGCCGGGCAGGGGCATGCGACGGCGTGGCGGCGGATCGTCGCCGAGGTCTTCGGCGTCGACCCGGCGGCGGTGGTGGTTCACGCCGGCGATACCACCCTGGTGGCGGATTCGACGGGGAGCTTCGCCAGCCGGTCGACGCAGATCGGCGGGTCGGCGGTCTGGCGCTGTGCCGAACAGGTGCGCCTCGCCGCGACGACGCTGGCCGCCGATCTCCTCGAAGCCGCAGCCGAAGACCTGGTCGTTGCCAAGGGAGGCTTCCACGTGGCCGGGGATCCGGATTCCGGCGTGTCGCTGGCCGACGTCGCCGCCGCCGCTGCCGCTGCCGGCGTCGAGCTGGTAAGCGAAGAGCGGTACTCCCCGGGGGCGCAGACCTTCCCGTACGGCGTCCACGTCGCCGTCGTCGAGGTGGACCCGGCGACCGGACGGGTGCACCCGCGGCAGCTCGTGGCGCTGGACGATGTCGGCCGCGTCGTCGACGAAATGCTCATGGAGGGCCAGGTGCACGGATCGGTGATGCAGGGACTCGGCGCCGCGCTGTACGAGCGCATGCGCTTCGACGAGGGCGGCCAGCCGCTGACGACGACGTTCATGGACTACCTCGTTCCGTCGTTCGCGCTCGATGCGCCGCTCACCGTCGACCGGTTGTGCCACCCGGCACCGTCGAATCCGCTGGGAGCGAAGGGCGCCGGCGAGGGCGGCTGCATCGGCATGCCCCCGGCCGTGCTCAACGCCACGATCGACGCGTTGTCGCCCTGGGGCGTCGAGGAGCTCCAGATACCGCTGACCCCCGATGCGGTCTGGGCGGCGCTGCACTCGGCGGCCCAACCGGACGTCCCATGACCGGACTCACGATGGCCCTCGTCGCCGGCGTCGGATTTGGCGTGTTCCAAGCCGTGAACCGGCGCGCCAATCAGTTGATCGACGCCTACCGCGGCACGTTCCGGTTGATGCTGATCGCGGCCGCGGTCGTCGCCGTGACCGCAGTCACCACACAAGACCTCGACCCGGTGGCCGCTGCCCCCTTCTGGGCCTTTGCGGCGTTCGCCGCGGCCGGTGTCGTCCACTTCTTCTTCGGGTGGACGTTCCTGGCATTGAGCCAGCAGCGAATCGGCGCCGCCCGAACCGGGGTGGCGATCGCGGCGACGCCGTTGATCGGCAGCGTCATGGCTGCGCTCGTGTTGAAAGAGCCGCTGCCGGCCCTCACCCTCGTCGGGGTCCTCGCCGTCGTGCTCGGCGTAGCGCTGATCGCCACCCGCACCGGAAGCACCGGCCTCCGCCAGACAGAGGTGCCCTGGTTTGCGCTCGGTTCGGCGCTGTCTTGGGGCAGCAGTCCGCTGTTCATCCGATGGGGTCTCTCCGGGCTGCCGATCCCGCTGTTCGGCGTCACGGTCGGCCTCGCCGCAGCCGCGGCGCTCTACGGCGTCGTGCTCGGGCTGGGACTGCCGCGGACCGGGGGCGTCGCCCCGCGCGACGCGACCCGTTGGATCGCGCTCGGGGCGATCATCGTCGGCATCGCGATCACGTCGCAGTGGATCGCATTCGACCTGATCGAGATCAGCATCGCGATCACGCTGATGCAGGTGTCGACCCCGGTGGTGGTCTTCGTCGCCCCGCTGGTCGTCGGCACGGAGATGGAGCACCTGACATGGCGGCTCCTCGCCGGCATGGTCGCGGTGGTCGGCGGCTCGGTCCTGGTCGTGCTCACCGGCGGGGGGTGACCAGCCGCCACGTGCGCTGCGGGAGGCTGGTTTCTACAATCGATTGCAGCAGCCCTACCCCATCCTCGCGAGGCGCCATGACCGACTGCGACGTACTGGTGGCCGGTGCCGGCCACAACAGCCTGGTCACCGCGGCCTACCTGGCCCGCGCCGGCCTGCGGGTCACGGTGCTCGAAGCCGAGGACCGCATCGGCGGCGACACCGCCACCGACGAGCTGACGCTGCCCTCCTACCTGCACGACTCGTGCTCGACGGCGCACACGCTGCTCCAGTCGAGCCCGACGGTCTCTCGCGACGAGCTGCGGCTGGGCGACTACGGCCTGGAGTACGTACGCCCCGACCCGGTCGTCCACGTGCCCCTGCCGGACGGGAGCGGGATCACCATGTGGCGCGACGTCGACCGCACCGTCGCCGAGTTCGCCAAGTACTCGCACAGCGACGCCGCCGCCTACCGGGCCATGATGGAGGACTATGCGGCGGCGGCACCGGCGTTCACCGGCTGGCGCTACACCCCCATCGGATGGGGACCCGGGCTCGACGAGCGCCTCGCCGCAGTCCCCGGGGGACACCGCTGGCAGCGGATCCGCCACCGCGCCGCCGCCGACATCATCTTCGAGCATTTCGAGGACTGGCGGACCCGGGCATTCATGATGTGGATGGCCGTGATGACGATGCAGCCGCCGCAACGGGCCGGCACCGGCCGCCTCGCCTACGCCCTGGCCTTCGGCCGCCAGCGCCATTCCTGGATCGTCCCCAAAGGCGGTTCCCACGCCCTGCCGCGGGCGATGGGACGGCTGATCGAGGATCACGGCGGCACCGTGCTCACCGGACGGCGGGTCACCGGACTGATCGTGGAAGGCGGCCGCTGCGCCGGTGTCGAGACGGCGACCGGCGAGACCTTCCGCGCCGCCCGGGCCGTGGTCTCGACGATCCACATCAAGCACCTCGTCGCCATGGCGCCCGCCGACGTGTGGGGGGAGGAGTTCACGTACGGGGTCGAGTCGTGGCGGGCCGGCATCTCGATGTGCGCCGCCCACTACGCCACGACGGAGGCGCCCACGTTCGCCGGCGGCCTCACCCCGCTGGCGTCCGGGACCCCGACGTCCGCGGAGCGGGTCCTGCGGGTGGCCGAGGACTTCTCTCGCGGCGAGGTCGCCGTCGACGACCCCGTGCTCCTCGTGCTCTGCCCGACGGTGGTGGACCCGACCCGGGCGCCGAACGGGAACCACACCCTCAAGGTCGTCGGCATCCAGCCCTACGAGCTCGCCGGGGGGCCGCAGCGGTGGGACGACATCATGCCCGAAGTGGCCGCCGCCAACCTGCGTCACCTGCGCACCTATGCACCGAACGTCACCGACGACACGATCCTGGCGACGAGCCTGAAGAGCCCGCTCGACCTCGAGCGAATGAACGCCCACAACTGGCACGGCTCGTGCCACGGCGGCGACATGAGCCCCGACCAGAGCGGCACGCTGCGGCCCGCACCCGGATGGGCGGAGCATCGCACGCCGCTGCCCGGGCTCTATCAGACGGGGGCGACGACCCACCCCGGGGGGTCCGTGTCGGCCGGCCCGGGCCGCAACGCAGCCAGGGTCATGCTCGACGACCTCGGACTGAGCCTCGACGCCGCCATCGCCGCGGACCATCCATCGACCATCGTCTACAGCTGAGGAGCACCACCGTGAAGACTGCGCCGGATCCCGAACACGTCGTCATCACCGAGCCGGTCGCCGGCTCGGACGTTCCGGTCGATCTCATGTACGTCGAGGTCTGGGACGGCCTCTACGCCCCGATCGGGGTCCGCAGACCGGAGGGCGAGGGACCCTTCCCGACCATCCTGCTGGCCTCGGGCAACGGCGGGGGCGGTATGGCGTGGGTCCGCGATGCGGTCGCCAACAAGGGCTACATCATGGAGTGCCTCCTCGACGCCGGCTACGCCTGTGCCTGGCTGCGCTACCGCTCGGAGGTCGAGCTGGGCTACCACGAGGGCGGCACGCTGATCCGCGACATGCGCCAGGGCCGCGACCTGTTCAACCGGTCGCCCCTCGAGTACGAGGACGAGATCGCCATCATCGACCACCTCAAGACCCTGCCTTGGGTCGACGGCGACCGCGTCGGCCTGATCGGCATGAGCCACGGCGGCGAGATGGTGCTCAAGATCACCTCCGAGTACGACGGCGTGGCCGCCGCAATCGCCAGCGAGCCCGCCTCCCATGAGTTCCTCGCGCTGACCCCGGACGACACGGCGTTCGTCAACGAAGAGACGCAGCTGCGCAACATCGAGGGCATGCAGATGAGCGAGGTCGACAAGGTGCGTGCTCGCATCGACGAGTCCGTCGCCCGCAGTCGCTGCGCCACCATCGAGACACCGATCCTCGTCATGGGGCGCGAGGAGGATCACCTCCAGGGAATCTTCCGCACGTCATACGACGTCCTCGCCGAGATGGGCAAGCCGGTGACATGGGTCTCCTACGATCACCCCCTCCACGGGTACGTCTTCCCCATCCGCGGGGCCGACGGCGAGTATGAGGTCAACGACGTCCAGCACGAGGCGATCGCCACGGTCATCGCCTTCTTCGACGAGCACCTGGGCTGACGCCGCACCGAGGATCGACGCGATCTCCAGATCGTCGATCGAGTTGAGATCCGGGTATGGGATCCTCGGCGTCGCCGTCCTCCTCCGCTGCTACGACGCCCCCATGTACGCCCCGGACCCGGCGCACCCCGGGCGGCGCATCACGGTAGGTACGGCTGGATGACTTCCGTGCGCCACCTGGCCGGATCGGGCTCCTCGTTGGGATCGCTGTGATAGACCTCCCACGGCGGCCCGCTGGGGCGACCGCCCTGATCGGCGATCCAGTCCATCACCGCGGTATAGGCCGCCTCCATGTCCGCGTACTCACCGATGTGCCAGGTGACGGCCGCAAGGCCGCCGGGGAGCGAGGATGCTTCGACCTCGTCGCTACCGGCGACGGCGGATGCAATTGGGATGCCGGCTTCGATCTCGAACTCGAGGTGATCGGCGGCGACCATGCGGTACCGGGCGAATGGCGGACCGACCATCGTCGCCGCACAGTCGGCGGCGTGGGCGGCGACCTTGTGATAGGCGTCACCGAGGAAGCCCGGAATATCCGGAACCGTGTGCGTGCCGCGGACGACCAGAGTGGGCTGCTGCACGAACTCTCGCGACGTCACTTCGTACATGAGCACCTCCTTCCGACCAGCTTCCGACGCCGAGACCGACAACGGCTAGAGAGGAAGGTCACCTCTGGGGTACGGTGACGCGATGCACTGGTCCGAGTTCGCCGCCGCGGCACCCGAGCTGGCTGCGCGGGGACGGGCGCTGTTCGAGACAGCCGGGGTCGTCCTGGTCGGGACCGTCCGCCGCAACGGGTCGCCGCGAATCAGCCCCGTCGAGCCGATCATCACGAACGGTGACCTCTACCTCGGGATGATGCCGGCGTCCCTCAAGGCTCGCGATCTGGAGCGTGATCCGCGCTGCACGGTGCACAACGCGGTGACCGACCGGATGGGCGGTGCCGGCGAGTTCAAGCTCCATGGCCGGGTCCGAGCCGTGGACCATGCCGCCGAGCGCGCAAAGTACGCGGCGGCGTTGTTCGCCACGATCGGTGTCAGACCGGAAGGCGAGTATCCCTTGTTCGCCGTGGAGATCGACAGTGCCGCGCTGTTCGTCACCGGCACGACGTCGCGCACCGTGACCCGGTGGCGAGCCGGTGGCGAGGTCGAGACCTTCGAACAGACCTGAAGCCCTCGCAGCGATCACACAGCAATCCCGCCAGCACCCAGCTCAGACGCAGCCGACGCGAAAGCCGATCACCCAGCACCGAAGCACCGAGTTCGGGCCATGCCCGAACTCGCAACGTGATTGCGCAGCAATCACGCAATCACGCATCGACGAGCTTGGGCTCCGGCAGGGTCGACACGATCGAGCC
>JBFFFX010000134.1:0-7227 GCA_041557775.1 Acidimicrobiia bacterium
GACGGCCGCCGTAGCGGCGAGGACGTCCGCGGCGGTTGCTCCGGCGCCGAGCGAGGATCGGAGCAGGAACGCGATCTCCGGCTCGACCTTGGGATGGATCAGCTCGGCGAGCCGCACCACCCGGTCGTACACCAGCATGGCATCGGTGAGCCAGCCGTAGTTGGGTGAGTCGACCCCCATCGCCCGCTGCATCGCCGGCGAGGTGAACCCCAGCTTCCCGCCCACGATGGTCTCCCCACCGGCAAGCCGCCGCTCGATCCCGGCGGCCTGCACGGAGTAGGCGTCGGCGGTGGAGAACGACGGGTGGCGCGACGTGATGGTGGCCGTGGTCCCTCGCACCAACCGTGCGTCGTGCAGCTCGGCAGCGAGCCCCTCGTGGTCGATCACGGGCGAACCAGAACGGCAGGAATCGCAGCCCCGTGCCACACGCTGCTCAGATGCACCGGAGCGTCACCTCACCGATGCGATCGAACTCGGCGCGCAGGACATCGCCCGGGGCGACGGCGATGGCGGCGGTCCACGCCCCGGCCAGCACGATCGAACCGGCGTCCAGGCGCCGGTCCCGCTGATGCAGCTTGCGCACGAACCACGCCACCGCGGCGGCCGGGTGCTCCATCACCGCGGCGCCCGCCGCCGTTGCGACCAGTTGGCCGTTTCTCTCGAACACGCACCCGGTGAGCCGCAGATCACCGCTGGGGGCAACCGGATCCCCGAGCACATAGGCGGCGGCCGAGGAGTTGTCGGCGGTCACGTCGGCGAGGGTGAACTTGTAGCCGGTGAAACGGGAGTCGAGCACGTCGAGCGCCGGTGCGACCCACTCCGTCGCCGCCAGGACCTCCGCCGCAGTGACCCCCGGTCCGGCGAGGTCGCGGTTTGTCTTGAACGCGATCTCGGGCTCCACCCGCGGTTGGATGAAGCGGCCGACCTCGAGCTCGCGGCGCTCGGTCAGATCCATTGCGTCGGTCATCCACCCGTACAGCGGCTCGGCCACACTCATCTGCCGCTGCTTGGCGACGGAGGTCAGGCCGAGCTTCGCCGCGGTGACGCGGGCGCCCGAGGCCACATGGCGGGCGACGACCAGATCCTGCACGGCGTAGGCGGCATCGACGGTGAGATCGGGTGCGTCGTTCGTCAGCGGAAAGATCGCCGTGCGACCGGTGACGGCCTCCCAGATGCGGTCGGCGAGGGCTTCGACGTTCATGACGGGCTCCTTCTGGGGCGCCGGCCGAACCTACCGAGGCCGCTCCGGCGTTGGCGCATCCGTTCTGTCATGCGGGACGAACGCTGCTCAGCCCTGCTCGGCCAGCGCCTTGATCCCGTCGACAACGGCCTGCATGTGGCTGCGGTGCTCTTCGTCGCGCGCGGCGATGATCGCCTCCTCGCGGTCCGGGTTGGCGGCGATGACGCGCGTCAAGCCGCTCGGAGCCGGGCCGAGGACTCGATGAAACGTCAGCCGGGTCCCTCCCTCGACCTCGTCGAGCGTGAAGCCCCACGTGGCGCTGGGCAGGTCGGGGTCGCTCACCGACCACGTGAACTCCTTGCCGGCGGCGTAGCCGGTGATCCACGATGTCGTCTCCCAGGAGCGCTCGCCGCGAGCATTACGACCGAGGAACCGCGCGCCGAGAGACGGACCGTCCGCATCGATCCATTCCCCACCGCGGTACTCGTCCTGAAATCGAGCCGGGAGGTTGATGTCCGTCACCAGCTCCCACACCCGCGACGAGGGCGCGGTGATCCGTGCGGAGACCTCGACCCGGGGACCGTCGGCGAATCGTGTCATCCCGTGAAGTGCCTTTCGAGCTGGTGCCAGACGCTCGGGTAGTCCTCTTGGAGCGCAGGGATGCTCGAGGCGTAGGCGGTGGGAATGAGCGGATACCGCGTCTCGAACATGAAGGCCATCGTACCGGCGAGCTTCTCCGGGGCGAGATCCGACTGCGTGGCCTTGAGCCACGCGTCGTGGTCGGGTCCGTGCGGGAAGTACATGTTGTGAAGCGACATGCCCCCGGGCTCGAAGCCCTCTTCCTTGGCGTCGTAGACGCCGTAGAGGATGCCCATGAACTCCGACATGATGTTGACGTGGTACCAGGGCGGGCGGAAGGTGTGCTCCCCGACCAGCCAGCGATCTCCGAAGATGACAAAGTCGATGTTCGCCACTCCCTCGGTCGGCGACGGCGCCGTGAGCACGGTGAAGATCGACGGGTCCGGGTGGTCGAAGCTGATCGATCCCATGATGTTGAAGCTCATCAGGTCGTACTTGTACGGCACGTGGTTGCCGTGCCAGCCGACGACGTCGAGCGGCGAGTAGTCGGTCTCGACGACGAAGAGCCGCCCGTCGAACTTCACGTACAGCTCGCCCGGCTCCTCGGTGTCCTCGTAGGCGGCGACAGGGTGTAGGAAGTCGCGGGGATTCGCGAGTCCGTTGGCGCCGATCGGGCCCCGTTCGGGCAGCTCGAAGTAGCTGCCGTAGTTCTCGCAGACGTAGCCGCGCGACGCCCCGTCGAGCAACTCGACGCGGAACTTCATCCCGCGGGGCATCAGGGCGATCTCCCCCGGTGCGACGACGAGCACCCCGCACTCGGTGACGAACCGCAGCCGTCCCGCCTGGGGAACGACGAGCATCTCGCCGTCGGCGTTGGAGAAGTGGGTGTTGGTCATCGACTCCGTCGCCATGTACACGTGCGCCGCCATGCCGACCTGAGTGTGCGCGTCGCCGTTGGTGGCGACGGTCCGCATCCCGGTCAGGAAGTTGGTCGGCTCATTCGGGAAGGGTGGTGGATCCCATCGCAGCTGCCCTATCGGCGGACTCGTCTCGCGGCAAGGCGCGGTGCGGATGTGGTGGTTGGCGACCTCCCGATACCGCCAGGCGTGGCGCACCGACGGACGGATGCGGTAGAACCAGGTCCGGCGGTTGCGCGGATTCGGCACCGTGAACGCGGTCCCGGAGAGCTGCTCGGTGTACAGCCCCAGCGGGGGCTTCTGGGGATTGTTCTGGCCTTGGGGCAGGGCGCCGGGAAGCGCCTCGGAGGCAAACTCGTTCCCGAAGCCCGACATGTACTCGACCTGCGTGCTGTCCACGGCGCAACGTCCTCCCTTGTGTAGCCCCAACGTAGTGGCCCCGGAGGATGCGCTCTACGGTCGTCCCCGGTTCCCGTCACCGGGGGGGAAACCGGGCCTCGGGACCGCCGCTCGAACCGGCATCGGGCGGCGGCTCGTCCTGGGACGCCGTGGCGCGGCGCCGCCGCCAGCGGATGGCCAGCCACGCAACGACGGGCACCCAGAGGAACGGGATGGCGGTACCGAGGGCCAGGACGGCGAGGCCGCCCACGTTGCGCAGGAAGTCCAAGCCCGCCGAGAGTCCGTCACCGAATCCCGGCAGCCCACCCGGGTCGACGGCCTCGACGAAGACCGCCGACGTGCTGGACACGCGCCGGTTCTCGAGGACTTCGCCGTCGGCGTTCACCGGCGCCGCGGTGACCCGGGTCTGGGAACGGAAGGAGCGCTCGGGTGCGATCTCCGCGGCCAGGATGAGGAACTGGCCGGGCTCGATGGTCGCGGCCGGGTCGCCGAAGACGACGAGCAGGTCGTCCATCTCCACCTCGAGGACCGGGTCGCGAACGTCGAAGCCGGTGAGCGGCATGTCGCCGACATTGGTGATCTCGAAGCACACCGTCACGTCGTCGCCCTCGTCGACCTGGATGCCTCCGTCGCCCGGGCAGGATTGCCCGGCGTCGGCGTGGCCGGGATACGCGCTGACCTCGACGTACAGCTCGGGCCGGCTCAGAGCCTCCGTCACCGTGACCACGATCGTGGCGAGATCCACGCGATCGCGGAGGGTGCGGAGCTGCCCGCGCATCGTCTCGAGGTCGGTCTCTCGCTGGAGGAGCTGGCTCTCGAGCGCGGTGATGGCCTCGATCCCGACGGCCTCCGCGATCAGCTCGCGCAACCGGGTGACGCTCGCCTCGGCGGTGGTGATGCGGCTCTGCAGGTCGACGATCCTCTCGGTGACATCGTCGGCGGAGACGTTCTGGCTGCGCAACTCACCGATCGACCCGAGCCGGGTCAGGGCCTCCTGAAAGCGGTCGGGGGCGATCTTGAAGGTGAGCGTGCTTTGCGGTTCCGGCAGACCCCGGGTCTGCTGGCCGAACAGGAAGCCGCCGAGTCCCTCGATGACCCGGGTCGCCTCCTCGCCGGCCGCGGCGACATCGGTGACGGCGATGGTCATGTCCGCAGTGAAGATGATCTGCCGACCGGCGGTCTGCGTCTGCAATGCCACCTGCGCAACCCCCCCGCTCCCGAGACGGTCGCCGGGGTCTGCGTCGCTGCCTCCACCGTCTTCGGAGGCGTCCGTCGGTGGTGTCGGCTCCCCCATGTCCGCCTCGTCGGCGGCTGTCCCGAATGCACCCGCGTCTCCCGCGGATGCGTCGTCTTCGCCGCCGGCGCACGCCCCGGTGACGAGCACAAGCACGAAGGCGACCAGAGCAATACGCCGGAGCGGTATCCATCGTGCCATGACTCACCTCGATCTCGCGGGTCTCCGGCTGCGACGCTCCGAGCCTACCGTCGGGTTCCCGAACCTCAGCGCCGGTGTCCGAGCCGGCGGGAGGCGAGCGCCGCCGATTCGACAACCGCAGCCGTGATCTTGCCCATGATGGGATCCATGCGAGCGGCGGGACCTGCCACGCTCATCGCCGCGACCACGCCTCCATGGAGGTCCTTGATGGGGGCCGCCACCGAGAGGACCCCCACCTCCGACTCGTTCAGGTTGTGCGCGTAGCCCTGGCGGCGAATCTTGCCGAGCTCTTTGCGCAGCTGCGTGCCATCGGTGACGGTGTATGCGGTGACGGCCTCGAGCTCCCACCCGTCGAGAAGGCGATCGAGCTCGTAGTCGCTCACGTGGGCGAGCAAGCACTTCCCCGTCGCAGTGCTGTGGGCCCAATTGCGGCGGCCGACATCGAGAAACAGCCGCAGCGTGTGAGGGCTGTCCAGGCGCTCCACGTAGACGACCTCTCGCCCGTCGAGCACTGCCACCTGCACGGTCTCTCCGGTCGCATTGCGAAGCCGCTCCATCGGAGGAACGACCGCTTCGTGCAAGTCGAGATGGGTCGCCACCGCGGCGCCCAGGTCGTAGACGGCCAGCCCGAGGCGATATTTGCCGTTGTCGGGATTCTGCTCCAGCAGGTTCTCGGCCGTGAGGGTCGAGACGAGCCGGTGCACGGTCGATTTGCCGAGGCCGAGGCGGCGGGCGAGCTGCGACACACCGAACTCCCGTTCCCGGGAGCTGAACTGTTTCAGCACGCGAGCCGCGTTCCGCACCGACGACAGCAGCTGGCGATCTTCAGCCATCCCGGTGCCCCCGAACAGCGGCCAGCAGCGCACGTCGGATGTCCGCCGGGTCGGCGTTCGCAGCGGCGAGCCTCGCCACCTCCTCGTCCCAGGGAGCGATCTCGCGGGCCAGGAGCGCCTGCGCCCGCCGGAGCCCGGCGAGAGCGGCGCCCTCCATCTCGTCGACGAGCGATCCGCGACCGCCGGCGTGAGCTCGAATCGCCTCGAAGTCACGGGCCTCGGCGGCGTGGGCGTTGGCAAGCCCGGCGCCGGCATGGCCGGCATGGTGAGCGGTGAGCTGGCCTCCCGGCTGAACGACCAGGTGGTAGAGGTGCGTGGTGATGCCGAGCGCACGGCGCACCCGATCGCCGGCGGGCCCGGCGGACTCGTCGATCAGCCCGAGCGCAGGGAGGACCACTGGGTCGAAGAACCGCAGTTCCCATTCGAGGGGATCAGCGGCGTCCGTCTGCGCGACCTCCTGACCCTGCGGTGCCGCGAGCCGCTCGTCGGTGGCGATCACGTGCAGATTCTGGACGCCGGCCGCGACCACGGTGAAGCCGCCGCTCGCCACCAGCGGCATCCGACCGCGGACCGCCGGCGGGTGGAGCCGAGCCTGCGCGAGGTACGCCTCGTGCACCGTTCGCACGTAGCTCGCCATCGCCGTGCGCATGTCCTCGGGCCGGGGTCCGCTCATAGAGGGCATGGTATTGGAGACCGTTCCGCCATGGGGGAAACTGTTCTCTCTTGCGGAACGGTTCGAGGGAGCGGCCGACTTTTGGCCTCAACCGCAGGTGCCGGCGGCGACGCGGTCCTCGAGGGCGCGGAGCGCTTCCGTGCCTTCGAGGCCAACGTCGCCCAAGATCCGACGGAGACGGCCGCAGGTCCGTAGGGCTTCCACCCGCCGCCCGTCCGCAGCCATTGCCTCGATGAGGAGCAGCCAGAGCCGCTCCCGATAGGGATGCTCCTCGACGGCGCTCTCCAGTGCACCGACGACCAGATCGGCGTGGCCCAGTGCCAGATCTGCCTCGATCCGCAGCTCCATCGTGGCCAACCGCAGCTCGTCGAGGCGCAACGCCTCGAGCCGGAAGGGCTCGTCATCGGCGAGATCTCCAAAGGGCAGGCCTCGCCACAGGTCGAGGGCTGCGTTGCACTCGAGACGGCACTGTGCCGGGTCGTCGCGATGCGCCATCGCCGACCCGAGCAAGTCCTCGAACCTGAGGGCGTCCACCTCCGCAGGAGCGACGTGCAACAGGTAGGCATGATCGACGGTGCGGATCGTCTCGGCACCCATCAGGCGGCGCAGACGGGAAATGTGCGACTGCACCGTGTTGACCGCAGAACGCGGAGCTCGCCGGGGCCAGACGACCTCGATCAGGGAGTCGATCGGCACCGCACGGCCCGCCGACACGACGAGGGTGGCCAGCACGGCGCGTATGCGACGGCCTCCGACGGTCTGCGGACCACTGGCGGTGAGCAGGTCGATCGGCCCGAGCACCCGGATCATGTTGCCGCGCTGCACCAGCGACTCCTCCAACTCATCCTCCCTCACCCTCACTCGGGCAGCTAGGGACGTAGGTCACATCTCAAGCAATCCGCAATCAGATGACCTACAGAACGCACCAGCGATGCACCTGCGGGGGCGCACGATGACAAGAGAAAGAAGGAGGTGTCATGCCTGAGATCTTGGAGCGACCGGACGTCAAGAAGACGCCACCAAGGCCTGCCGACCTCGAGGTGAAGATCCCGGCCCGCGAGATGCCGCCCCACGTCGTGGTCCCGAAACGCCGTCCGACGCGGTACGTCCGCTGGATGGGATGGCTGCTCGTGCTCGCGGTCGCGGCGACCTCAGCGATCTTGCTCACCCGTGGCGGCGACGAGACCGATGTGGTTCTCGACCTCGACGGA
>JBFFFX010000135.1:0-7159 GCA_041557775.1 Acidimicrobiia bacterium
CGACGCCTCGGCGTTGCGGAGCAGTCCGGCGGCGGCAAGCAGCAACGATCCCGTGGAGACACTCATCACGTACGTGCTGACGTCGGCCTGGAGGCGGAGCCACTCGAGCACCCTCTGATCCTCCATCATCCGGATCGATCCCAGCCCGCCGGGAATGATGAGCAGGTCCGTGGGGACGACCTCGTCGAGGGTCGCCTCGGCCCGAAACTCACGGAGCGGCTCGAATCCGAAGTACGCGCCACGTTCCACGCCGACCATGCGCAGCTCGATATCGCCCCCTTCGGCGGCGGCGGCGATCGGCGTGAGCAGCTCAGCCGAGGTCACTCCGTTGAAGACGAAGGCCGTGATGTCGATGCACCGAGTATCCCACCGGACGGCGACGTACGCCGCCCCGGCGCCCGCCGCAGATCAGATCTTCGGCAACCGGAAGCCCGACTTCGCCACGACGTGGTCACGCGACTCTGCGGCGAGCCGGCGCACCGCGTTCCAATCGACGTGGAGCAGCCGCCCGTCTCGCTTCATGACCCGGCCGGCGACGAGCACGGTGTCCACATTGCTCGTGTCCATCCCGGCGACGACCGCTGTCGCGGGGTCGTTCAGGGGCGTGACGTTGATGCGATCGGTGCGCAGCACGATGAGGTCGGCTTCCTTGCCCGGGGTCAGCGAGCCCACCTTCGCCTCGAGCCCGTTGGCGCGCGCACCCTCCACCGTGGCGCACGCGAGCACATCGTGGGGCGTCATCGGCTCCTTGCCGTCGTTTGCGGCCAGCGCCCGCTGCAGCGCCATCACCGACCGCATCTGGTTGAACATGTCGGACGGGACGTTCGTCTCGACGTCGATGCTGAGGCTGGGACGGAGTCCCCGGTCGAGGAACTTCTGGATCGGTGGCATGCCGTGGCCCATCATCATCTCCACCGGCGAGGCCAGCGACACGGTCCCGCCCGTGTCGACGATCATCTGGATCTCGGTGTCGTTCAGCGTCGTGCAGTGGATGTACGTCGTGTCAGGACCGAGCAGCCCTGCCGCGCCGAACTCCTGGACCTTGCCGTCCTGGCCGTAGCTCCCGACGCCAACGTGGGTACTGATCCGGGCCCCGGTCTCGCGGGCCAGCTTCCAATGATCCCGAGTCACCTCGAAGTCCGTGAACTCCGGACCGGGCGCCGCAAGCGCCAGCGTGAGTAACTGGTCCCTGGTGGAGAAGTGCTCGGTGGCCGCCCGGACGAACCAGCTCGGCTGCCGCTCCTCCCACTTCCCCCACCACGGGAAGCCGTAGGCGAACACGGCTCGCATCCCCGAGTGGTAGAGCGCTTCGACCACGGCGTCGGTGTGCGCCGGCGAGCCCTGGATGTGCGACCAGTCGAGCAGCGTCGTGATCCCGGCGTCGATGGCGCCGAGCGCCGAGACGAGGTTGCCGACGTAGGCGTCCTCGGGGCGGAAGGCCGGCGCCAGCTTGTGCAGTACGAACGAGATGTAGCTGGTACGACCTTCCAAGGGCACGTCGGTGCCGATGTTGCGAAGGACGCCCTCCCAGATGTGGCGGTGCGTGTCCACGAACCCGGGCATCACGATCATGCCGGAGGCATCGATGACCTCGCCTGCGGCGTCGCTCAAGTTCGGGCCGATCTCGAGGATCTTTGATCCGTCGATGAGGACGTCGCCCACGGGGAGGTCTCCGACCTGCGGATCCATGCTGAGGATCGTGCCTCCTCGAATCAGCTTCCGGTCCGTCGGCGCGACGCGAAAGTCGGTGCCGGCCGGATAGAACTCGGGAAGATTCGCGGCCTCCTGGACCCGGCTGCCGAGCACGATGCGGCGCGCCCTGCGGAAGTTGCGTTTGACCAGCTCCTTCAGGTCACCGACCTGGAACAGGATGATGCCGATCAGCACCAGAACGCCGATGATCATCATCCCGTCGGCGGGTGAGAGGCCGAGGAAGGGCAGCACGGTGATGATCAGCGCCAGCAGGGTCGCCGCCACTGCGCTGCCGACGAACGTCGCCCTCCCGCCGGCCAGGGAGGCACCGCCCAGCACCGCAGCCGTGATGCTGTTGAGGGCGAAGGGCGCCCCAATCTGGGCGTTGCCGATCGGTGACCGCGCCATCACGAAGAACGACGCCACCGCGGCGAGGCCCGCCGAGAGCAAGAGGGCGCGTACGCGCACCCAGTTTGTCCTGATCCCGCCGCGCTTGGCCGATCGCTCGTCGAAGCCGACAGCCCTCACCTGCAGACCGGATCCCGAGGCGTGGAGCCACAGGTCGAGCAGCCCGGCGCCGACCACGATGACGATGAAGGCGACCGGAATCGGCCCCACGCGTGCCGTCAGGAACGACGCCAGGTCCCGACTGATGATCCCCTGTGCGGTGGGCCGCATGCTCAGCGCGATCCCGTCGACGATGCTCAAGGTGGCCAGCGTGGCGATGATCGACGGGATCTTGACCCCGCGGATCAGAGCGGCGTTGACCAAGCCCAGAGCGGCGCCGGCAAGGAGAATGACGCCCGCCCCGAGGAAGATCTGACCCACGCCGGCATCGGAACCGATGAGGAACGAGGCGGCGACCACCCCGAAACTGATCATCGCCCCGACGGACAGGTCGAGGTAGCCGACCAGGATCGCATGGGTCTGGGCGATGGCGGCGACCGCCAGCGGCATCGCAAGCAACAGGATGTTGTAGGTGTTCGCCTCGTTGAGGAATCCCTCGAAGCGGGTGTTGGTGTACCAGAGCAGCGCACCGATCAAGAGGACCTGAAGCGCCACCGGCATCCACAGCCGCACTTTCACGACCTTGCGCCACTTGTTCTTGTCGCGCGCGTTCCGCAGGATCTTCCGAACGAGCTGCCGGACGGCGTCGACCCGGGTGGTGGTGATCGTCTCCATCGTCAGGCGCCCGAACCGCTCGGGGCCTTGGGCATGGCAACTCCGAGGGGAGACCTGGCCGCCTTTGACATCCCCGGGCCGCGCACGATGGCTTCGACGATGCGGACCTCGTCCAGCTCGTCACCGGGGATCTCCTCGACGATGGTGCCGCGCGACATCACCAACACCCGGTCGCACAGCCCCGACAACTCGATCGGGTCGCTCGACTTCACGAGCAGTGCGGCGCCGGCATCGCTGCGCATGCGCAATGCCTTGTAGATGTCGAAACGAGAGCCCACGTCGACGCCTTGCGTGGGCTCGTACGCCAGGATCACCGCCGGCTTCTTCAGAAACGATCGGGCGACCGAGACCTTCTGCTGATTGCCGCCGGAGAGGAACTCCACCGGCTGATCGAGCGACGGCGTCCGAATCTCCAGTTGATCAACCAGACCCTGCACGGCGCCTCGCTCCGCGCGGCGGCGAAGCAAGCCGAGGATCGAGAAGCGGCGCAGCGACTGGATCGTTGCGTTGACCTTGACGCCGAGCACGCCCATCAACGCTTCCTGCTTGCGGTCTCCCGGCAACAGCATGACGCCGGCCCCCACCGCCTCGTGCGTCGAGACCAGGGTGAGCTCCTTGCCGTCGCACACCACCCGGCCGGCTCGGGGCGGGACACGGCCGGAGAGGCAGTCGAAGAGCTGCGGCTGGCCATTGCCCTCGGCACCGGCGATCCCGACGATCTCCCCGCTCGCAACCGTGAAGGTGACAGGGCCAAAGGATTGACCCTGCAGCCCGTCGACGACGAGCACGTCCTGCGCCCCGCCCGGCTGGTCCGCCGGCATCGGGAACGCCGCTTCGAAAGGCCGGCCGACGATCTTCTCGACGAGCTCCGGTTCCGTCGTCGTCCGCGCATCGAACGTCCCTTGGTTCTCTCCGTCGCGCAGGACCGTGATGCGATCGGCCACCTCGAGCACTTCGGGAAGCCGATGGCTGACGTACACGACGCCGACACCGCGCTCTCTGCAGGCGAGGACCGTGCGGTGCAGCGCCTCGACCTCGTCGGGGCCGAGCGCGGTGGTCGGCTCGTCCAACAGCAACACCCTGGGGTCGGTCACCAGGGCCTTGGCGACCTCGAAGAGCTGGCGTTCCGCCATGGTGAGGAACCCGGCGGGAGCATCGGGGAACAGCTCGAGATCGAGGTCGAACTCGGCGAGCAGCTGCCGCGCCCACTGCTTCCGCCGCCAAAACGGCGGCCGCTGGTCGGGCGGAGCCGCGAAGTAGAGATTGTTCTTGACGGGCTCGGCGTGAACAGAAGAGCCGTCCTGATACGCCATCGCCAGGCCCAGTTTTCGGGCCAGGGCCGGCGAGTCGCGCCGCAAGGGCTTGCCCCCGATCCGGACCGTGCCCAGATCGGGGTCCACAAACCCTGATGCGATCCCGAGGAGCGTCGACTTGCCCGAGCCGTTCTCGCCCACGAGGGCGTGCACCTCACCGGCGCGACAGTCGAAGCTGACATCCGTCAGCGCTCGGACCGCACCGAACTGGCGGGACACGCCCTCCAGCTCGAGGACCAGCTCGTTGCTCATCGACGCTCCTCGGGAATCGCTATTCGGTCATCAGCCGCCGAACATCACCTGGAGAACGGCATCCGGCACCAGCGAGGTGCCCGAGACGACCTCGTTCACCCGATCCGGGTTGCAGTCGGCCTCGGTGACCTGCCGCATCACGTGGGGCACGATGACCTGCCCGGGCACGTCGGCGCCCTTGAGGCTGAGCATCGCCGCGGTGACGGCGGTGCGCGACTGGAAGTTGCCGCCCGCCGAGTACCAGATGTTGTAGCTCGGTTCACCACGCGTGGCCCAGTCGCAGAACAGGGTCTGCTCGTCGGTGCGCAGCGCGACCGTCAGGTCCTCGACTGCGATGCCGAGCTCGTCGTAGGCCTGGAGGGCCGTGAAGAGGCCGTCGGAGTACTCGTACACCCATCCGGAGATGTCCGGATTCGTGGTGAGCAAGCCGCGCACCGCATCCAAGGCGAAGGTGTTCACCCAGAAGGTGTCACCCGTGGTCGAGTTCTCGTCGGCCGGCGGGTTCACCAGATCGACGCCGTCGGCCAAGGCGGCCGTCGTGCACTGCTGCCAGCCGAGCGTCAGCGCATTGCCGGGCGTGCCGCCGAGCATGCCGACTTCACCCGTGCCGACACCATCGTTCAGTACCGCCGCGAAGCTCTCACCGAGCGCACAGAGATCCTCGCCCACGACCGAGGTGTAGTCCTCGCCCGGCTGGAGTGCGCCTTCTTGGCTGGGGAGTCCGACGTAACCGGCCGAGAACGACACGTACGGAATGCCGGCGGCCTCGGCCTCGGAGATCACACCCGAGAGTGCCACGCCGAAGTCCGGATACCCGACGATGAAGTCGACACCACGCTGCACCAGGAACCTGATCCCGTTCTCGTGAACTGCCGGATCGGGCTCGAAATTGGCTGCGGTCGAGACGATCGCACCGATCTCGGGATACGTGAGCGCCTGGAGGATCGCCTCCATGTGGCTGACGCCACGCCACACGTTGACCGTGTCACCGCCGCCGTCGGCGTAGCCCATCACGAGGTCACCACCGGATCCCGTGTCGCACTCCTGGTTTCGCCAGCACTCCATCGCCTTGTCGATCGTCGCCTGATCGAGGTTCTGATTCGCCCGGGCGACGGAAGCCAGGATGATGTTCCAGCTGGCGTCATCGGACGGCTCGACCGGCCCGAGCGCCTTCGCCAGCAGCGCAGGGTCTGCGGCCGACGGGTCCTCGCCGTACTCGGCGAGCGGTCCTGCCGGGGCGGCCGTCGTGTCGGTTGCTGCGGCCGTGGTGGCCGGTGCCGCCGCCGTCGTCGTCGTCTCCTCGGACTCGCTGTCGCCGCACGCGGCGACCAGCAGCGCCAGTACGGCGATGAGGCCGATGATCCTTCTCAGTGTCATTTGCTTCTCCTCCTGTTGGGGCCCCAAAGGGGCTCGTCCCGCTGATATCCGGTTGCCGCGACGATGCGCGCCGGCATGCGCCGTCACGCGTCGTCGTGAGAAGTCACGGTTGCTGCCTCGGGTCGCCGGCTCGGTCTTCGCCGCTCCCGCAGGAGTTGCTCGACGCCCTTGATGATGCGATCGCCCGAGACCAGCATCCCGCCGATGATCACGAGCCCGAAGACCACGAATTGCAGCGACGTCGCCAATCCGAGCGAGCGCATCATCTGATTGAGACCGGTGAGGAAGATCGCGGCGACGAACGTCGACAGCGGACTGGCCAGACCGCCGGTGAGCGACGCACCGCCGATCACGACGGCGGCGATCGGGCCGAGAAGATACGGCGACCCGATGTTCACCCCGGGGTTGCGGAGCAGACCCGCCAGCGCCACCCCGGCGACGGCGTACAGCATGGCGGCCACCACGTAGACGAGGATCTGGTTCATGGTCACGCGCACGCCGACGACATGGGACGACACCGGGTTGGCTCCCACCACCTGGAACCTGCGCCCGACGGCCGTGTAGCGGAGAGCAACGATGAGGAGTCCGGTCGCTGCCACCCCGATCCAGAAGATCGGGCTCACGCCCAGGATCCGTGTCGCCGACCAATCCGAGAGCCCGGTGGGCACGGGGCTCTGGACCGGGAACGTGCGTACGTACCGGCTCACGACACCGGCCACGACCTGGCCGACGGCGAGCGTGACGATGAGGGCGTTCAGCTTGATGCCGCCGATGAGGATCCCGTTCACCAGACCGATGAGCGCGGCGACCCCGATCGCGGCCGCAAACGCGAGCCAGAGGCGATCGTCGGCCTGCTCGCCGACACCGACCATGATCATCGCTGCGAGCGTGAGCGTGCCCGGCGTGCTCAGATCGATCCCCCCGGTCATGACGACCAGCATCTGGCCGAGCGCAGTGATTCCCAACAGCGCGCCAAAGGGTGCGATGGCGGAGAGGGCGACCCCGCTCAGTGTCTCCGGGACCCAGATCGACGCGATGACGACGAGGAGGAGAAGCGCCAAGTAGACCGGCATGTACCGCGATGCCACCACGAATTGGGTGACGATCGCCGATCCCGCGCGCACGGTGGTCAAGCCGTCCCCCCGCTCTCGGCCCCGGAGCCGGCGGGCGCCAGCACCTTGCGCTGGGCGGCCGTCGCCAGCTCGCGAGCCCGGGCGACGTCGGCAGTCAGCGCGCCGTCTCGCATCACGGCCTTCCCGCCGACGAAGACCCAGTCGAGATTCGACGTGTCCATCCCCCACACGACAGCGCCGATCGGGTCGTTGATGGGGAAGATGTTCGGC
>JBFFFX010000136.1:0-7091 GCA_041557775.1 Acidimicrobiia bacterium
AGCTCGGCCTTGGCCATCTCGAGTACGGCCTTCGCCTTGAGGGTTCGCCGCTGGACCGTGGCGAGACGGAGCTCAGCCGCTTCCAGCTCCAGTTCGACGTCCTCGGAAGGAGTGGTGGCGATGCGCATCCGGAGACGGGCGACCGTGGCGTCGGTGCGCTGCAGCTCACCCTCCAGCCGTCGCAGCCTGCTTTCCGCCGCATCCACCCGCTCTTCAGCGGCGGCGAGGGCCGACGTCGCCGCGGTCTCCGGGCCGGCGGCGAGATCGACCGGGGCCCCTGCCGCGACACCGGCCGCCAGTGGCAAGCGGCTCATCGTCACCGCCAAGTCTTCATGCGCCGGGTCGAAGAGACCTTCGGTGCGCACCCGCATCGGCACGAAGACGAGGGCGGCTCCTTCGAGCACGCTCCACAAGGAGGCGGAGGCCCCGTGTGCGACGACCTCGACCTTCCCCGTGATCCGCACGTCGACGAGCATCGACTCGAGCTCGGCGGCGTATTCGCTCGGCGCGGCGCCTGCCGGCGTCTCCGCCACCAGCACGATGTCGCTCCTGCGCCACGCCGGAGTCCTCGTGAAGAGATAGGCGGCGAGCAGGGCGAGATGGCCGGCGTCGTCGTCCTTCCACCAGACGGCGATGCGGCGCTGCTTGCGCGGAATCTCCTCGAGCGCCGCCCAGCGTGCAGGATCGGTCGTGACCGCGACGACGTTCTTCCTCAGTCGCATCACCTCGCGCACCAGGCCGCGGTAGTCGTCGACGGCCGACAGCCCGCGCTGCTCCGGCCAACCGAAGAGCACGGTATTGGCGTGCATCGGCCCAACGCCGAACGACTGGACGATGACGGGAAGCGCCTCCATGGCATCCGGAGCGAGGACGGCGAGGCAATGGACATCGAGGTCCTCGACGGCCGCCTCAGCCTCCATTGCGGCTTGCACGTCGGCACGTTCCTGTCGTTTGACCGCACCTGCGCCCTGCACCACCTGCACAACGGCCGACAGGCCGCTGGCGCCCTCCAGCCAGGCGGCGAATCTCATCAACCGGATCCGGCGCGCCGGATCCGCCGAGAAGGCGAGCACCTGAGGCCGCCAGTTGCGCGAGCTGACCGACTCGGCACCCATGTTGCGGATGCTCAGCTTGGCCCTCTGGAAGTAGTGCGAGTGGGCGGCGTCGGCCCAGCGCTCCGGGTGAGAGCGGCGGGCCAGATAGGCGTGGATGCCGGCCATGACGAGCACAGCGGCCAGCCCGGCGACGGGACTGATCGCCAGCATCGCCCCGAGGCAGGCGAGGGCCCCGACGAGGCTCAACCGCCGATGGAAGAAGCGGAACCGCGGCCGGAAGGAAGGGCTTGCCGCTGCCGCCTCGTAGTACGTCGCGTAGTTGAGCAAGCCATACGAGATGAGGAAGAACATCGAGACGATGGGAGCGACCACGTTCAGGTTCCCGAGCGAGATCGTCGCGAGGGCGATGCCGAGAGAGAGCAGCACACCCCGCCGCGGGTTGGCCGTCGGGCCGTGGCCTTTGGCGAAGGGGCGCAGTATCGGAAAGACGCGATCCGACGCCAGCGACTGGAGGATCCGCGGCGCACCCAGGAAGGACGCCATCGCGGAGGACAGCGTTGCGGCAATCACGCCGGCGTCGACGAGGAATCCCACGGAGGCGACCGACCCGAGCGCCGAGGTGTCGTCGATCAGCGTCCGCAGCGGCACGGCCGCGGCGAGAAGGATCGCCAGCGAGACGTACACGACCGTCGACAGCCCCACGGCGGCGAACGTGCCCCGAGGCAGGCTCTTGCCCGGATCGCGCAGATCGCCGGACATGCTGACGCCCTGGGTGAACCCGGTAACAGCCGGGAAGAAGATCGCAAACGTCGCCCAGAACGCCAGCGAGCCCCGCGGTGCCGACCAGCTCTCTGCCAGGACGTCGGCATCGAAGCTCCCGAACGCTCCGGTGTAGATGGACACCAGCGCGGCGATCAACACCACCATGACGAGCGTCTGGAACCGGCTGGCCGCGTCGGCGCCCATCCACGCGAGCACGAACAACGCCAGCACCGCCGCGGTGGCGATGATCTGTGGGCCTGCCTCCAGCTCCCATCCCACGATCGCCGAGAACGCCTCGCCGAAACCGATGGCATAGAAGGCGATCGACACGGACTGTGCCAGAAACAGGACGATCCCGATGGCGCCGCCGAACTCGATCCCCAGCGTGCGCGAGATCAGGTAGTAGTCGCCACCGCCGCGGACCTCCATGTTGGTGGCGATGGCGGCGAGGGAGATGCTCGTGAGCACCGACACCGCCGTCGCGATGCCGATGATGATCAACGCGCTGCGCAGACCGGCGTTACCGACGACGTAGCCGAGCCGGAGGAAGAGGATGATGCCGAGGATCGTGAGGATCGACGGCATGAACACGCCGACGAAGGTGCCGAGGCTGCCGCCCGACGAGTTGCGATCCACGAACCACTCCTGCCGATGCCGATCCGCGACCCTCGCGGGTCCGGAGAGAGGCGACGTTACCGCATGGCGGCCTCGCCGAGGCGCGGCCCTTTCACCCGCACCGGGCCACGGCTACCTTGACCGCAGCGGCGAACAATGGAGCGGCGATGGGCAGGGTCTACGACGGCATCGACGAGCGGCTGGCCGAGTGGATCGCCCGTCAGCCGATGTTCTTCGTGGCGACGGCGCCGGCCGACGGCGGGCACGTCAACGTCTCGCCAAAGGGCCTCGACGGCACCTTCGCCATCCTCGACCCGCACACCGTTGCCTATCTCGACCTCGGCGGAAGCGGCGCCGAGACCGTCGCCCACATCCGGGAAAACGGCAGGATCACCGTCATGTTCAGCGCGTTCGAGGGTCCCGCCCGCATCGTACGGCTCTACGGCCGGGGCGACACCACCTATCCCGGCGACCCGGAATGGGAGGAGCTGGTTGCCCGGTTCGGCGACCACCGGCGGCCCCGCAACATCGTCAGGATTCGGCTGGACCGCATCGCCGACTCGTGCGGATACGGCGTGCCCGAGATGCAACTCGTCGCACAGCGCACCCGGCTGACGGAGTGGGTGCGGGCGCGGACCGACGAGGAACTGGCCGAATACCGGGTGAAGAAGAACGCGGTCAGCATCGACGGCCTGCCGGCGATCGACGCCGCCCCGGCACCGGTGAGCCGCATCCGGTAGCTTGGCCCGAAGCTCGACGAGCACATCGCGTCCGAGCCGACCGGACGTATCGACGGGCAGCACGGCGAGAGCCGCAACCGGAGAGGAGCATCACGTGGGCTATCGCGAGATCTACGAGCGGTCGCTGCGCGACCCCAACGCCTTCTGGGGCGAGGCCGCCGAAGCCATCGACTGGGACGTGAAGCCGGGTGTCGTGCTCGACGACTCGAACCCGCCGATGTATCGATGGTTCACGGGCGGTGTGATGAACACGTGCTACAACGCCGTCGACCGGCACGTCGCATCGGGCCGCGGTGATCAGCTCGCGCTCGTCTACGACAGTCCCGTCACCGACACGGTGCGCACGTTCACATACGCGGAACTCCGCGACGAGGTCGCCCGGCTCGCCGGTGCGATCGCCGGCCTGGGCGTCGGCAAGGGCGATCGCGTGATCATCTACATGCCCATGATCCCCGAGGCCGCGTTCGCCATGCTCGCCTGCGCCCGGATCGGAGCCATTCACTCGGTCGTGTTCGGCGGCTTTGCGTCGAAGGAGCTGGCCACCCGCATCGACGACGCCCGACCAAAGGCGATCCTGTCCGCATCATGCGGCATCGAGCCCGGGCGAGTGGTCGAATACAAGCCGCTGCTCGACGGCGCCATCGAGCTGGCGGAGCACACGCCCGAGCACAGCGTCGTGCTGCAGCGTCCCCAGGCGGCAGCCGCCATGGACCCGACGCGCGACCACGACTGGCAGACGCTGGTCGCCGGCGCCGAGCCGGTCGGCTGCGTGCCCGTGGCTGCGACCGACCCGCTGTACATCCTCTACACGTCCGGGACCACCGGCGAGCCCAAAGGCGTCGTGCGCGACAACGGCGGCCATGCCGTGGCGCTGGCATGGTCGATGGGAAACATCTACGGCGCCGAGCCCGGTGACGTGTACTGGGCGGCGTCCGATGTCGGTTGGGTCGTCGGCCACTCCTACATCGTCTACGGACCGCTGATCCACGGCTGCACGACGGTGCTGTACGAGGGCAAGCCCGTCGGCACGCCCGATCCGGGTGCGTTCTGGCGCGTCATCTCCCAGCACGGCGTGAGCGTGTTGTTCACCGCACCGACTGCCTTCCGGGCCATCAAACGCGACGACCCCGAGGCGGCGTACCTCGCCGAGTACGACCTTTCGGCGTTCCGCACGCTCTTCCTCGCCGGGGAGCGATGCGACCCCGACACGCTGCACTGGGCGGAGCGGACGCTCGGCGTGCCGGTGATCGACCACTGGTGGCAGACCGAGACCGGCTGGCCGGTGGCCTCGAATCCCATGGGCATCGAGCAGCTCCCCGTCAAGCCGGGCTCGCCGACGGTCCCGGTCCCCGGGTACGACGTCCGCGTGCTCGATGACGCAGGCAGCGAGGTGGCCGCAGGCGACATCGGCGCCATCGTGGTCAAGCTCCCGCTGCCGCCAGGGTGTCTGCCCACGCTGTGGAACGCCGACGAACGCTATCGCGATGCCTATCTCAGCCGGTATCCCGGGTACTACCTGACGGCGGACGCCGGCTACAAGGACGAGGACGGCTACCTCGCGATCATGAGCCGCATCGACGACATCATCAACGTCGCCGGCCATCGCCTGTCGACCGGGGCGATGGAAGAAGTCCTCGCCGAGCACCCCGATGTCGCGGAATGCGCCGTGATCGGCGTCGCCGACGACCTGAAGGGCCAGCTGCCGGTCGGCTTCGTGGTCCTGAAGGCAGGTGCCGGTCGGGACCACGGGCACGTCGCATCCGAGCTGGTCGGGCTGGTGCGCGATCGTATCGGACCCGTGGCGGCTTTCAAGCAGGCTCTGGTGGTCGATCGACTGCCCAAGACGCGATCAGGGAAGATACTGCGCAGCACCATGCGTAGGATTGCAGATGGGGAACCTTGGAAGATGCCGGCAACGATCGACGACCCAGAGATCCTGCACGAGATCGGCGAGGCGCTGGACGGCTTGGGTTATCCAAAAGGCGGACGGCAAGAGTAATCGCCCCCCCTTCCGATACCTGCGGTCGGCCGGGCTGGGGCCGCCGGCGCCTCGCCGATCTCGTGACTACGGGTCAGGCCAGCTTCCGGAGCTCCGGGAGCACGTCGCGGCCCAGCATGCGAAGCACGCCATCGGGATCGGTGCTGGCAATCTGGATGGCGACGACGTCGGCACCGAGTTGGGTGACGAGGGGGGCGTAGGCATCGATGATCTCCTCGGGCGTGCACACCACCGTGTAGCGCCCGAGGATCTCGCTGCGATCCATTGCGTCGGCGCGCTCGCGTAGCACCATCGGATCGACCGCTTCGAGCCGGCCCGGAGCCCTCAGCCCGCGCATGCTGCCCAGGGCCTCCCACGCCTCGTCGTCGTGCTCGGCATACACCAGCCACCGGGTGGCCATGATGTGGGCCCCCCGCTTGCCCCGCTCGGCCAGCGCCGCTCGGAACGGATTGATCACCCGCTCGAGCGTGTCGGCGGGATCCTTCACGCTGGTGATGAGCCCCCCAGCGTGGGTGCCGGCAAAGGTCGCCGACTTGGGACCGCCGGCGGCCATCCAGACGGGAATCTCGCTGACCGGCGGGCTGTACAGCCTGGCCTTGTCGGCGGTGTAGTACTCGCCTGCGAAATCGACCTTCTCACCGTCGAAGAGACGATGGATGATCTGGAGCGCCTCCTCCATCCGGGCAATGCGCTCCTGGTAGCCGGGAAAGGCGAAACCCATCGGACCCCCGTTGATGTTCTCCCCGGTGCCGACCCCGAGGATGAAGCGCCCTCCGCTGAGCCGATCGACAGTCGCCGCGGCCTGCGCGATCAACGCCGGGTGGTAGTGGAAGAGCGGGCACGTCACGCTCGTCGCCATCTCGACACGGCTGGTCCGCGCCGCCACCGACCCGAACCACGACCACACGAAGCCGGAAGCGGAGATGTCATCGACCCACGGATGGAAGTGGTCGGAGCCGAGGATGACATCGAAGCCCTGCTCTTCGGCGAGCACGGCTTGATCGACGAGCACCTCGGGTTGATATGACTCGTGGCTGCACAGCCAAGCGAACTTCATGAGTGCAATCCTTCAAGCGGGGAGTGCACGTTCTACCAGGTACCGGCGCGCTATCCGACCCTGAAGAGTGGGATGGTCGCAGCGGCGGCGGCGTTGGGTCGCTAGGACGCCATCGGAATCTCGACGACGAAGACCGTGAAGTCCCCCTCGGGACGGCATTCGACGACGCCACCGACTCGCCGGATGAAACGCTGCGCCTCGGCCAGCGTCCGGGCTCGTCCGGGGTCGTTGTCGACGCTCGGCCCCGAGTCGACAACCATCCAACGGTAACGATCGCGCGAGGCGTGGCCGTAGACCAGGACCTCCTCGCCGCCGTGTTCGGAGGCGTCGCGCAGAATCGCCTCCATCACCCGCGAGAGGTTGTTCGCCGGGTTCGCGACGAAGGCGGAGTTCAGCTCGGTCTGGAACGGCATGGTCGGATCCAACGCGGCAATGACGGACTCTGTGAGCTTCGCCACGTCGACCGTGCCTGCCACCGGCTCGCCGTCTTCGGCGACCGGTGTAGCGGAGACGCTCGGCGTAGCAGGGACGCTTGGCTCAACAGCCTCATTCTCGAGCGAAACCACGACGTCCTCCGCGAGGCTGTCATCATCGACGTCGTCCCGGTCGAGGGTGCCCGCACCGACGGCGGGCGCAACGACGTCATCGGAGATCTCCTCCTCGATCTCCTCCAGCTCGCCGGCATCGGCCGCTTCTGCGACCGGGGTCGGCGCGGGCGCCGCAACGTCGACGTCCGGGATCGATTCGGTTCGACGACTTGCCGTTCATCTTGAAGTCCAGCGCCTCCATGGAGCTCGACGCGTCCACGGCCAGGAGTATATCAATGCCGCTCGCCTCGACTTCCGTGGTCCCCTGAACGAACT
>JBFFFX010000137.1:0-7064 GCA_041557775.1 Acidimicrobiia bacterium
CGATGTGGCCTCCCGGATGGGAGGCCACGATTGCGGATCGGTTTCGATCCCGGTTCAGCCCGCCGCCACGGTGGCGAGTGCCACGCCGTTCAGCTCCTCATATTCTCTGATCTGATCCTCGGCCAGGTCGGGCGGTGTGCCGCCGACCATCTCTACCCAGTTCTCGTTGCGCGTCGTGAACGTCGAGGCCACGTACATCAGCTCCTTGACGCCGGACCGCTCGAACTTGACGGTTTCCTTCGCCAACTCGCTGACGTTCCCATCACTCGTGTAGCGGGGCAGTGCCAGGGATCGGGCAACCTCGATGCGTCCTTTGAGCTGGTGGTCGTACACCCGGCGGATGTGGTCGGCCTTGTCCGGCGTCCCGAGCATGCCGTTGGCCGCCCACGCCGCGGCGAGTCCGGAGTACATGGCGAGAACAATGCCCACGGAGAAGATCGGGTCGATGAATCCGGCGGCGTCGCCCGCGAGGAGGAATCCCGGACCGGAGAACTCGGTGGAAATGGACGAGTAGTTGCGGATCGTCTTGAACGAGCCGGGGATGTACTCGGCCGGCTCCAGCAACTCCCGCAGCACCGGCACCTCCGACGTCTTGCGCAGGAAGTAGTCCTCCCAGGACTCCCCTTCGTGGCGCGCTTGCTTGACGACGTCGAGCGGGATCACGAGGCCGATGGACGTCTTCTCTCGCAGCTGAATGTGCCACGACCATCCGTGATCGCCGGCTTCCTTGACTGCGCTGACGAAGGTGACGGGGCCATGCTCCCAGATCTCATGCGCATCGTGACCCTCGCCGTCGATGGTGAGGTAGCGCGCATTCTTGAAGTAGCCCCACGCAGCGAGATAGCGGAACTCGTCGTTGATCTGCCGGATACCCATCTGTCGAGAGATGACCCCGGCCTGACCGCTGGCGTCGATGACCACTGGAGCCGAGATGACGCCCTCGGCGCCCTCGTCTGTCGTGTACGCGATCCGGCTGTAGTCGGAGCCATCCTCGTTGGTCCCTGTCTCGACGTTGCGCACGGTGGTGCCGCTGAAGAGCTTGGCGCCGGACTCACCGGCGTGCTCGAAGGGGATCTGGTCGAAGCGGTCGCGCTCGACATGCATCGCCGGCCGTTTGAAGCCGAAGTCGCCGAAGGTGTGTCCGCGGAACGTCTTGTTCCACGACATGATGGCGCCGGCTTTGGCGAGGAAGCCTTCGGCGAGGATCTTGTCGGTCACGCCGATCTTGTCCATGAAGCGCCAGAAGTCGGGAATGAGGCTCTCGCCCACCTGGTCGCGGGGGTGGTAGCCCTTCTCGAGGACGACGACGTCTCGTCCCTTGCGGGCGAGATCTGCGGCAGCGGTGCTACCGGTCGGGCCACCTCCGATGATCACGACATCGGCTGCAGTCGGGATGTTCATTCTTCCCCCTCTTGATCCTGAATGGTGGCCGCGAGGCTACGCAGGCGCATTCTGCTAGCGGAATGCGCCTGCGTGAATGAGTCGAACGCCCCAGACCGGCACGGGTTCGTCTACCGAGGTCCCGGCCCCAGGCACGGTGCTGCGGAGTCGTGATCGACTTGCAGCACCGGCTGGCCGGGGCGTTCGATGAACGCAGGCACGAGGCAGGCCCGTACCGATCCATCCGGCTCGAAGACCACCTGCGCAACCGCCGTGGTGGAGCCGGCGCGCGACAGCGTCGGCCACACGAAGTTGCCCAGGCCCCATGCCACGGGTACGCCGTCGACAAACTCGAGAGGCTGGAGACGGTGGGCGTGGTGACCGAAGATCGCATCGGCGCCGGCGGCGATCATCGCCTTGGCCCGTGCCACGTCGTCCGGCTGCGGCGTCGTATCCAACTCGACGCCCCAATGAATCGAAACCAGCACGATGTCGGCGATCGCGTCTGCTGCTGCGACGGCAGCGGCCATCGTCTCGATCGTGTCGCCGTCCGCCATACCGGGCCGGTCGTCGGCGGCGATCCAATCCGGGGTTGGCACCACCCCACCGAACCCGACGACGGCGATGGTCCAGCCGTTCACCTCGAACACCGCCGGGGCGTGGGCTTCCGCAGCGTCTGCGCCCACCCCGACGGGTGCAATGTCGGCGGCGAGCAACTGGATTCGGGAGTCGAGGAGTGCCTCCTTGCCGAAGTCGCCCGAGTGGTTGTTGCCGAGGTTGGCGACTTCGACGCCGGCTGCTCGCATGGGCCCGAGCGCCTCAGTGGCGCAACGGAAGGTGAACTGCTTCGGCAGCGCCGATCCGAGGTCGGAGACGGCACACTCGAGGTTCACGATTGTCAGGTCGTCGCCCGCGAACATCCCTTGCAGACCCTCCCAGGGGTAGTCGTAGCCCTCGGTGTCGAAGACCGGGATGTAGCTCGGGTCGAGGTTGACGTCGCCGGTCGCACTGATGACGAGACTGTCCTTGAGCGGGATCGTGGTGGTCGTCGTGGTCGTGGTCGTGGTCGTGGTCGGCGGCTGCGTTGAGGTGGTGCCGGGTGCTGCGGTAGTCGGCGGCAGTGGGTTGGTTGCGGGCACGCCGGAGGCAGCGGGCCCCTCGGGTTCGGCTGCGGGAGCTGCGGAGCAGGCAGCGACGATCAGGGTGAGGGCGAGCGTTCGGCGCAAGCATCGGAGCACCGGGCGAGTGTATTGCGAGCCTGCGCACGTGCGCGTCGGCTGCACCCCCACGGCCGTCGACTCAGCTGGTCACTCGACGATGTCGTCGGTGGGCGGTGTGAAGACCGGGAAATGGAGGAGGTAGGGCTCAGGATCGCCCTCCCAGTCGTAGCTCCGCATCTGGCGGAGGCTGCGGCGACCCAGGAACGCGCGCGCCAGCTCGTAGTCGTCGATGCGCAGCACGGCAGCCGGTTCGCCGTCTCCAAGCACCCAATCCCTCGCCGGGGTGACGACGCGCAAGGGTGCGAGACTTGCTTCGCGGAGACCGCGCTTCAGCCGCCACACGCCGGACACGGTGAGCTCCAGTCCCGGCCCGGCCCGCCCGGACACCATCCCGAGGGCGTTGTGGATGTCCTGGTCGTGGGTCCACGCATCGATCGCCGGCGCACGGTACGAGGGCGTTGCCGCGAGAACGGCGTCCATGTCGGGACCGATCTGCCGCCACTCCTCGCAGATCTCGGCGATGGTGGCGTCCTTCCGGGTGGCGACTTGGCGGGCGGTGCTCTGCGGACTGCCCGGCGACTCGGCGTCCCCGGAGGTGACTTCGGCGGCGAGTCCGGTGAGGTGGGCGTAGGTGTTGTGCACGGTCCATGCCGGACACGTGGGGACGATGGTGGTGAGCTGGTCGCTCGACAACGTCGGCGCCAGCTCGAGCAGCCGCTCGCGCGCAGTGCGGTAGACGGCGGCGAGGTCGAACTCCGGCATGCTCACAAGCCAACGATGTCGTCGGGTCGGACCGGTACACGGATGATCGGCGCTCCGGTCGCCGCCCGGATCGCGGCGGCGACCGCCGGGGTCGAGCTGATCGTCGGCGGCTCTCCCGCACCCTTGGCGCCGTAGGGCCCGAAGTGGCTTGGCTCCTCGACGAACTCCGCCATGACCTCGGGTGCGTCGGCGAAGGTCGGCAGCAGATAGTCGGTGAAGTTTGCGTTCCGCACCACCCCGCGGTCGAGGATCAGCTCCTCCATCACCGCCAGACCGACGCCCTGCATGATCCCGCCCTCGATCTGTCCGACGAGCGCCCGCGGATTCAGTACCTTGCCGACGTCTTGGACGGTGTCGACTCGCACGACGTGGACCAGCCCGAGTTCCGGATCGACATCGACGACGGCGCGATGTGCGGCGATCGAGAAGTCGACGTGGAGGTGGCCGTGGCCGTGCTCGTCCGGTCCCTCGGTCGGCGGGTGGCGGAACTGAACGTGATGGGTGGTGGGTCCGCGCTCGCACACCTCGTCGAGCGTCATGATGAGCTCACCCTCGCGCCAGACCCCGCGCTCGTCGAGGTCGTCGCCCTGATACTCGGTGAGGATTTGCCCGCGCAGCTCGGTGGCCGCGAGGTGCACGGCGCCGCCGGTCATCTGCGTCTGGCGCGATGCCGACGTCGAGCCCGCCGAGCCGACCGTCGACGTGTCGACGAACATGACGGCCACGTGCTGCATCTTCAGCACCGAGCGCACGATCTGCTGGCAGACGGTGACCAGACCCTGTCCCACCTCCGCTGCCGCCGTCTCGACCTCGACGCCCACCGGCGTGAGGATCAACCGGACTTCCGTGAAGTCGTCGAACGCCTCCGAGAACATCAGGTTCTTCAAACTCACCGCGTAACCCACTCCGCGCAGGGTGTGATGCGGTTGTGTGGTCAACCCGGTGCCGCCGGGGAGGTGCAGTGGGTGCGAGGCGCCGGCATCGGGTGGAATCGGCATGTCGCGGAGCTGTTCGATCACGCGGCGTGTCGGGAGGGAGCCTTCGATGTGCTGCAGCGTCGTCGGCATCGCGTCCCCTGGGCCCAGGGCGTTGTGGAGCCGCAGCTCCAGCGGGTCCATCTCGAGCGCGGCGGCCAGGCGGTCCATCTGCGACTCGTAGCCGAAGCACGCCTGCACGGCGCCGAAGCCGCGCATCGCACCACACGGTGGGTTGTTCGTACGCACCATCACGCCGTCGATCGCGACCGATTCGCAGCGGTACGGACCAACCGCGAAGTAGGCGGCGTTGGCGATGACGGCCGGGCTCGACGACGTGTAGGCCCCGCCGTCGAGAAGCAGCTTCGCCTCCACCCGGATCAGCGTGCCGTCTCGTGCGGCCTCGTGGCGGTACCACATCATCGAGGGATGGCGGTGGACGTGGCCGACGAAGCTCTCGGTCCGGCTGTACACCATCTTCACCGGGCGGCCGGTGTGCAGGGCGAGCAGGCAGAGGTGGATCTGGAGGCTCACGTCCTCGCGGGCGCCGAAGGCTCCGCCGATGCCCGAGAGATGAACCCGGGCTTGATCCTCGCGGACTCCGAGGCTGGCGGCGATTTGCCGACGGTCCTCGTGGCTCCACTGCGTCGCGACGTACAGATCGACGCCGCCCTCGCCGTCGGGGATGGCGAGGCCGGATTCGGGACCGAGGGGAGCCTGGTCCTGCATGCCGGTCTCGTAGAAACCCTCGACTACGACATCGCCGCGCAGATCTTGATCACCACTGCGGATCTCGAGGCGGCGGAACAGCTCTCCTCGATGCTCCGCCGCCTCGGGCTCGACGAGAGGCTCCAGCTGCTCGTACTCCACCCCAATGGCGGCGGCCGCGCGGCTCGCGGCGTGCGGGTCTTCGGCGGCGACGATTGCCACCGGCTCGCCCCAGTAGCGCACGGTTCCATCGGACAGCACCGGTTGGTCGGACTCGATCATCCCAAATGTCTTGACGCCGGGCACGTCGTCGTAGGTGAGCACGGCGTGCACGCCGTTGATGCGGAGTGCGGGCGCGATGTCGAGCCGCGTGATGCGGGCGTGGGCGTGGGGCGACCGCAACGTCGCCCCCCACAGCATGCCGTGTGCGCTGAGATCCGACGAATAGGCGAAGTTGCCCTGCACCTTGGGGATGCCGTCGGGCCGATCGGCCGAAGTGCCGATGCCTCCGATGACCTCGCGGATCTGTTCTGTGTACGTCATGGCACGTCGCCGGCGTTGCGTGCGGCGAGGTCTTCGAGCCCGCGGAGAATCGCGCCGTACCCGGTGCAGCGGCACACGTTGCCGGCCAGCGCCTCGCGTATCTCTTCCGACGTCGGCGTGGGGTTGGCATCGAACAACTCCGCAGCGGCAACGACGAAGCCCGGGGTGCAGAATCCGCACTGCACCCCACCCCCATCCAGGAGTGCTTCCTGCACCGGGTGGAGGACCTCGTGGTCGCCGTATCCCTCTACGGTGCGCACCGTCGAGCCGGCGGCGTCGGCCGCCATCACGAGGCACGCGCAGACGACGTCGCCGTCCAGAACGACCGAGCACGAGCCGCACTCTCCCTGCTCGCAGGCATTCTTCGAGCCCGGGAGCGCGAGCTGGTCGCGCAAAACGTCGAGCAGGCTGTCGGGGCCGTGGATGTCGGCCTCGGTGTCGATGCCGTTGATCGTGATCGTGATCCTCATGCCGCGAGGCACCTTTCCAACAGGCGGCGAGCGAGTACGCCCGAAGCGTGCCGGCGGTAGGCCTCGGTGCCCCGCTGGTCGGTGATGGGGCGGACCTCCTCGCGCACGAGTCGTGTGAACTCCTCGAGTGCCGCTTCCGATGGCGCCGATTCGGTAGAGATCATCACCTCGGCGCGCCGCGCCCGGATCACCGTAGGGCCGACCGCGCCGAGGGCCACCCGGGTGGTCCCGTCGTCGTCGCGGAAGACACAGGCGGAGACCATCGAGATCACCATGGCATTGCGCAGTCCGATCTTGCCGAACGCCTGGCGCCGGGGAATGTGCTCGGGGAGCAGTGCAGCGGTGATGAGTTCGCCCGGGGCGATGGCGGTGCGCTTCACGCCGGTGATGAACTCGTGGACGGGCACCACCCGCGTTGTCGTTGCCGAGCGAAGCTCGACGCCCGCGTCGAGGGCGTAGAGGAACGGAAGCGAGTCACCGGCGGGGCTGGCGGTGCCGAGGTTGCCGCCGATCGTTCCGGCATTGCGGATCTGCGGCGAGCCGACGGTTCGAGACAGCTCTGCGAGTGCCCGGTGGTGGCCGATCTCCATGCGGGCGTACGTAACGCCGGCGCCGATCCGCTCATCTCGCCATTCCTGCAGCTCCCCGATGTGTCGAAGTGAGACGACATGAGTGGGGTTCGCCCGGCCGGCATTCACGTCGACCATGAGATCCGTGCCGCCGGCAAGCAGGGTTGCCGTGGGTTCGCTGTGGATCGCCCGAAGCGCGGCATCCAAGTCCCGCGGCTGCTCACATTCCATGCCACGCGTCCTGTGCTCGCATCGTCTCTGAGACTACTGGCATGCGCGGCAGCCGACAGTCACATGGGCACGGTTGCGTCTCCACCGGCGACGATCCCGGCACCGTCACGTTCCGGCGACGAAGGCGTCGACTTCGGCGATGAGCCTGTTCTTCTCGTCGTCGGTCAAGAACGAGCTGCGGAACGAGTTCCTGGCGATCTCGGCCAG